>CAYXZG010000075.1:0-1070 GCA_964469535.1 uncultured Candidatus Saccharibacteria bacterium | reverse complement strand
GGGGAGCGGTCGAAGCAAGGAGTCCCCGTAACGACGGGCGACGACGCAGCGGGTTTCAATAAGAATGTTGAAGCATATGATGGTGAAACAAATATCTACTTGTTGGCTTGGACGACGACGCCGTGGACGTTGCCGGCGAATATGTGTTTGGCGGTGAATCCGGAGATGGAGTACTGTGCGGTACGGAATTCTGAGCAATCCAAGACGTTGGGAAACAGTCAAGTTATGATTCTGGCGAAGTCGCGCTTGGAGGCGGTACTGAAAGGTGTGGATTATGAGGTAGTGAAGGATGGAATTAAGGGTGCGGAACTCATAGGCTTGACATATGAGCCAATCTGTGCTACAATAGATAGAGAGGCTAAGTTGCAAGACACTTGGTCGGTTCTTGGTGGGGATTTCGTGTCGGACGCGGATGGTACGGGCATCGTGCACGTTGCGCCAGCGTATGGCGAAGATGACTATAAATTGTCGTTGGAGCACGAGGTGGATTTTGTCGATGTGCTGGACGAGTATGGATATTATACTGAGCCTGTGTTGAGTTGGCTGCATGAATTGGGGGTAAGAGATACGAGTGAGGAAGGTATCGAGATTTGGGCGGGAAATAAATTCATCGCGAAGTGTTTGGAAGATAAAGGAATTGTCTGGAAAATCGAATACATTAAGCATGAATATCCGTTTAATCCGCGGTCGAAGCAGAGGATTATGTACCGGGCGTTCCCGAGTTGGTTTTTCGACGTGCAGGGGCAGAAAGAGTTGATGATCGCGCAAAATGAAAACATTAATTGGTTCCCAGAATATTTGAAGCACGGGCGGTTTGAGAAGAATATCGAGCAGGCGCCAGATTGGAATTTGAGCCGCGATCGGTTTTGGGCGACAGGAATGCCGGTATGGAAATCGCCGGAATCGAACGTAATTGTAATGGGCAGTTATGACGAATTGGAAAAATGGAGCGGTAAACGGCTGGATGATTATCATAGACCCTGGATTGATACAATTACGTTCTCGGCACAGGTAAAGGACTCGTTCTCTTCGGCTATTACGTCGTCAGATTCTCCAGTCCGCAGTCACCG
>CAYXZG010000074.1:0-1084 GCA_964469535.1 uncultured Candidatus Saccharibacteria bacterium | reverse complement strand
ACAGACTTGCGTACATAGCCGCATTTCCGCTTGGAACTAATCAACTTTCGTTGATATTTCCGATTCGTTAAGATTTAAGCAATTCTATTATACCACGTTACGCCCCAAAAGAGAAGATACATTACTGACAGAGGTAGAGGTTGACAATAACAGAGGTGGAGAGTAGAATAAAAACAGAGGATCATAGTATGAAAATAAAAACTAAAGCCTACAATAACGTTCAGACAGTACTTAGGTTTCTACATGATAGAGTGAGCGAACAACATGAAGACTGCACTCACGCAATTAAATTAAGAAGTTCAGATATCACAGATATGTCGATGGATTCCATAGTAGATACCGTGCATTATCTTGAACAGCTTGAATACGTAGAATTTACGATAGAAGCATATTATTCAGAAAAATACCACGAGATTAAAAATCAGTACCTTAAGTTAGAAGAAAAAATGAGCAAGAGTATTTTTAATCAAAATAGCTGTATGAACATGGCGATACGTTACTTTACGGACGACGGTAAATTGTTGCAAAACCTCAAACAAGAACTTAAGCAGCTGAAACATGATGCTGAAGTAGAAATCTTAGTTACTCCAACGGTGAGATTCCAAGAGGGCTGCAGGAATTTTGGGATTACAGGTAAAGGTAATGTTATCTATCGATTCTCTTACAATGAGAAAACTCAAGAAGTCGCTATCAATAAACAAGTATTTCATAAGTGTGCGTTAAACTCTAATCCAGATGAGTTTTTGGTTGCAGCTATGCGAGTGAAAAAATATGGCGAGCCTATTCTGTGGGATAATTCTAAGCGCGAACCAAACAAAATTCTAAACGATATTAAGCTAACTAAGGTTCTGTCAAGATTGTTTTTCATGCCAATGTCCCGAGATAATGCAACCTTTACTTTTAGGCGGTGTGTTACAGAATTTGACATTGCTCGAGAGAACATAAACACTAAAAAAGTAGACTTAGCACTCAAAAAGTTGAGTGAGTGATATTGAAGCATAACAGGGGTTAATCCGGAAAAATCCGGATTTTTTTGTAGTTCTAAAACCCTCCGGTTTCAACCGGAGGGTACGTTTGAAGACAA
>CAYXZG010000073.1:0-1316 GCA_964469535.1 uncultured Candidatus Saccharibacteria bacterium | reverse complement strand
TACATCGTCTACACTTATTACAACAATAAAGTTAGAAGGTTTGATCGACTTTGTTGGTAGAATAATAAGTAGAGAGGAAAGGATAAAATATGGCAGATGCAGATTCGTCGCAAATGACGACATACCGGAGGGATGGAGTCGTTTGCGAGCGACGCAAGCGACGAGACTTCACAGAAGAGTTTAAGAAACAGATCGTCGAACTATATAACGCTGGTAAAACTAGAGCTGATCTGATCCGCGAATACGATCTATCTGAGACTAGCTTCGACCGTTGGGTAAGAAATTATAATAACTCTGGGTCATTCAAAGCCAAGGATAATCGTTCGGATGCAGAAAACGAGCTATTACGTCTCCAAAAAGAGAACAAGCGTCTCCAAATGGAACTAGACATTGTAAAACAGGCGGCACTGATATTGGGCGAGCATCAAAGGAAACAAAGCTAGCCGTTGTAGAAAAGTTACGACAGAAATACAGTGTCAGTGCCATTTGCAGAGTATTAGGATTCGATCGGAGCGTTGTTTATTATAAACCAAAGCAGAAACTGCCAGAGCTAGAGTTAGAGGCCAGAATAAAGCAAATCTTCGTCGATAATCGTAAGGCGTACGGCACGCGTAAGATCAAACACAAATTAGCTGAGGAAGGCCGAGTAGTCTCGCGTCGCAAGATTGGACGCATTATGCAAAAGCTCGGGCTGATCAGCTGTTATGTAAAACACAAACCCCACACTAAAAAGTCACATTGTAATGAAGATGAGTTGCCGAACCTTCTTGACCGTCGGTTTGACCGCGGAAAGACGCTGGATGTAGTCGTAAGTGATTTGACCTATGTTAGCGTAGCTGGCAGATGGCATTACATCTGCTTATTAATTGATCTTTGGAATCGGGAGATCATCGGCTGGTCAGTCGGAAAGCACAAAAACGCCGAGCTAGTCAAACAGGCTTTCTCTCGTATCAGCTATCCGCTTACTAGCATCAATATCTTCCACACTGATCGCGGGAATGAGTTCAAGAATCAGTTGATTGAGGATGTGATTTCTGCGTTCGGCATCAAACGTTCGTTATCGGCCAAGGGGACACCGCTGGATAATGCTGTTAATGAATCAACTAATCACATCCTCAAAACCGAGTTTGTCTACCAAAACAAGTTCGATAGCTTAGATCAACTCGAGCTAATGCTATCCGACTACATACATTGGTACAATCACATTCGCATCCACGGGACGATCGGCTATATTGCACCAATAGCGTACCGACAAATGCACACATAGCCTTTATAGGCTTTCTAATAAAATTGTTGGAAAAAGAGTTGACAGATCA
>CAYXZG010000072.1:0-1353 GCA_964469535.1 uncultured Candidatus Saccharibacteria bacterium | reverse complement strand
CCTTTTTACCTTTAGGTTATTTATCCTTGCACTATCACTTTAAACAAAAAGCGACACCGCAAGGTGTCTGATTCCATTCATAACCACTGTTTTCACGTCGATTATTTATGCGATGCCGCTTAAATGGGACGTGAAACAACAAAAACATCACGTGGCTAAAAATATCAGAATCAGACAACTCTATTATATCACAGGCAAAATTGACCGCCAATAAACCATCGGTTGCCCAGAAAAAACACCGTTTGGGATAACAACGCTAGCCTAACCTCTGCTTCTATTGACAAAAATAGTAATGTGTGCTACAATGGAAAGATAGTACCTATCGTTCCCAAAATCTACCATAGGAGGGGTTAAAATGGACAAAAAGTGGGAAATCAGAAGGGTAAGCACATCTGAGCGAATCTTCAACAAAATCAAGGAGGAAATGGCTCAGCCAGTCGGTATCGTATTGTTCGGTGTGGACTGCGATTTTAAGAACGAGGTCTTAGACGCAATGGTGGAAGAATTGCGAGGATTCGCTCGCTACTACACTAAGGCACCTGACACGGCTACTCTGGTAAGAGCTATCAAAACCAATCTGGCGGTAGTCGTGACGCTAAACTCAGACGAGTCCAGCATGCACAGCTTACGGCACGAACTGGTCAAGACGATGCGAAACGCTGGAGCAGAAACTGTGGTCGGCATCTACGCCAAAGTAGACAAAGAGCCTATTAGACCGTTGGTATCCAGCCTGGAAAAGGTTGAGTTCAACAAGCGGGTTGCCGCTGTTGAGCAAAGCAATCCGACTGCTGATGGGTTAGACTACTTTATCGTGGTCGAAGAAGAAAGGGAGGGGTAATATGGAGACTACGAAGATTCTCTGGAGCGGGCTGACAGGAAGGACGAGATAAGAGGCGATAAAAGCCGTCACATGTGAGCATCTAAGATTCAACAAAACCCTCGCTGGGCAACTGGCGAGGGTTATTTCTTGGTCGGTCGGACTTGTAGCGAAGCGGCGGCGTAGGCCGCTTCCAACGACACTGATCTACTTCTTTCAACAAAAAATGGTGGTCCAGAAGGGACACTTCTTGAACCTGCTTCTATTGTAGCAAAGCTCCTAGTTTCACGCAATTACGGCAGGATTTTCAAACTTCCAACTTTCAATACGGCTGATGCCCCAGAGTTAAACGATGAGTATGAATACATCTTATAGATAATCTACCACTTTTTTCTAGAACCAAGATCATATCTGTTAAAATAGTAAGTAAGTGAATAGGAAATTTTCGGATGTTGGGAGCGGACTCATTTTATAAAAAGAACATTGCTAGCAGGAGTGACGAGTTATCTATAACCCCATCCCTGGAAAGAGACGAG
>CAYXZG010000071.1:0-1421 GCA_964469535.1 uncultured Candidatus Saccharibacteria bacterium | reverse complement strand
ATAGCCTTTATAGGCTTTCTAATAAAATTGTTGGAAAAAGAGTTGACAGATCATTATCCTGGCTCCACTCTTTAGCAATATCTGGATATTTTGTTAGTAAGTCGTTATAACCTTTTAGCACCCTCCTGCCACTACAGTAAGGACAGCCTTTAACGTTTGCTTGCCTGTTAGCTGATTGTTCCCAATTCCCACCACACGTATTACAATGCCACTTAATTATTTTGTGCGAATTTGAGGTAATCTGATTAGGATGAATTACGTTGTCTTTGCTCCAAAAAATCAGCAAGTCTGGTCTTTGCGAAGCCAAATCATTGTATCCCTCTAGCACTCTTCTGCCATTACAATATGGACATCCATGCCCATTACTGCGTTCGCATATCCTCATGTCATAACAGCCGTGGCATTTGTCACAATTCCAATAAGCCTTTTTAGCACTGCGAACAGTAATTATGTTTGGATCTAATCCACATGCCTCATTCTTCACATAGTTCCAAGACACTAATAATTTTGCGTCTTGAGCAACCACTCTATTTGCAACCATAATACCTTTATTATACAACATTTGATAACACAACGCCACCTCGGTTAAACGGCAGTTAGCGAGAAAGTTTTAGGCTTGAGCAGTAGCTTTTAAGTGTTGAACTTAGAGGCTATATTTTTGTCATTTACCTTTATATATTTTTAACGATAATTGCTGTTATGAAACATTTATCTCCAAAGTCAATTACGGTTATGAAGTATCTAGGTACAGATGGAGAATATCACTTTGTGATGGTGGATGATATTATGTTTCCAAGCCTTAAAGATAGATTAAACTACTTAAACCGACTAGAATATAAACTTTGGGTTGATGGTGAGATTATTGAGCATATATGGACGAGAACGTCAGATAATTGTGAGGCAAGCTCTTAGATGACGTTAATAAATGAGAACTGGAAGCCTAACTTTTATAAATATGAGAAAGTCCGTAGGAGTGGTAGATACAATATGATTATGGAAGCCGACAAAGCAATAAAGGCTTGTGGCATTAGTAGCCGAGAGTATCGGGATATTATACTCAACTACAATCAATATAAAAGGTATATTGAAGCAGAATATGGGTCGGTTGATAAGTTTATGCGTAGGTATAAGAAATGCAACTACTAGATTACGAGTGTAAAACTACCTTTTGGAATGACTTTAGTATAGCGGAACGTTTTGGAGCGAAAGCAATTAAAGATACTTATAAGAGGGCTAGAGCTGAATGGAAGAAGGATAGGATTTACGGAACGGAACTCTCAATGATACTTAACCATAAATGCTGGTATTGGTACGGTAAACAGAATGAAAAACTTAGTAAACTATACGCAAAGTTATGGGAAGAATATCATAGGTGGGTATTAGATAATTGGAAGGGCGAAGATTTGGGGTATTATTTGAGG
>CAYXZG010000070.1:0-1500 GCA_964469535.1 uncultured Candidatus Saccharibacteria bacterium | reverse complement strand
AGACTAACGATTTAGCAAACCGTCCCCTTCAGCCACTTGGGTAACCCTCCATTACACTTCATTATATCACATATTCCCCAGACGTATCAAAAACTGCCTTCTCTCTTAGCATTTTCTTCTTAACGACATCTTCTTTTTATGCTATAATGAAATTAATAATTTCATTCATCATTAACTGCGAGATTTTACAAATGAAGAAGTTTACAAAAAACATTCTACAAATCACCGCTGGCATTAGCGCCTCAGCCACCCTTTTTGCCGGCAAAGCCATGGCCCTCACCGCCATAGAAGGCGCCGAAGCCGCCCGTGCCGAAGGTATGCCTGCCGAACTCATCGGTGATAATGGCGTTTTCACTAACCTCACTAGTATCGCCCTTTATATTATCAGCGCCATTTCAGTTATCATGCTAGTCTGGGGCGGCCTCCGCTACATCTTAAGTGGCGGCGACAGCAAGAAAATCACTGACGCCAAAAACACCATCCTTTACGCTATCATCGGTCTCATCATCGCCTTCCTCGCTTATGCTATCGTCTATTTCGTTCTTAACGCAATCGGCGCCACCGCCTCCACTCCCGAAGAGACTTCTCTTCTCCTTAGTCTTTTTGCCTAGCGAACCTTACGCTGGTTCTGGAGATCAAGAACCTACCACAGACCTCTAACTAAGAGGTCTTTTCAGGTCTGAGCTGCACTCTCCCGCCAAATTTTCCTCCTCGCGACCTTTACCAGTTGCCAAAACCATTCCATACACATGCTCCGCCCCCGCCCGCCGCAACACTTCCGCCGCCGCCAGCATCGTCGCCCCCGTCGTCCAGACATCATCCAGCAGCAGATATACCTTCTCTTGATCCACTTTCCTCAGCGCGACATACGCCCGCTTCGCCTGCTTCTGGCGCTCCGCCGCCTTCGTCCCAACCTGCACCGTATCCGTCTCCCTTCCTAGCACCCTCTCCATCTTCCACCCCCGCCGCCGCGCCAATTTCTTCGCCAAACTTTTTGTGTGATCTATTCCACGCGCCCGCACGTGTTTTCCAATTGTCGGCAAGGGAACAACGACCACCTCCGCTAAGCCCGCATCCGCCATCGGCAATTCTTTTGGCAAAACCTTATCCACCAGTTCCGCCAAGCTTTCTCCCGCCGCCCTAGTCGACTGATACTTATATGCCTTAATCATCTTCGCTAATGCCCCCTGTCTCCATCCTACTACCCACAATCCTTCAAACGGCAAATCACAGTTCTGACATATATTCACTCCATTTTCAACTACTTGCTTACAGAGCGGACAAATTGGTTCGTGCGCCCGAATGATGTCATTTTTACAACAGTCGCACAAAATCGCCCCCAGGCGCCCACAACCCCGACAGGTATGCGGGCAAAACAAGTCCAACAACCCACATTTTGTTGTATTTTTAACAACGAAATTCATAAATACCATTGATTTTCCTATAAAAAGCCATTATAATAAAGCATAACAATATAACGGAGGTAAATCAAGCAATGGC
>CAYXZG010000069.1:0-1514 GCA_964469535.1 uncultured Candidatus Saccharibacteria bacterium | reverse complement strand
TGTTGTTGCTTACCGCAACGCTCGCCGCTCTGGTAAAGAGGCGTAAGAGAAACTAGAAAAAGCCAATTAACGCTTGAGGAGCCCTGTCCCCTGGATGGGGCTCCTCCGAGACCTTGGGGAATGGCGCGGACTACACTAAATTAGTTCAAAGAGCGAATTTCATTTGATATTCCATCTTTCGAACCTCAATTTAATTTATATATCTACTCGTAGCCTAAACCATTCTCCAAGGTCTTGTCTTACCGATTTTTCGACATTTTTCTTCGATTTTTTTCAAAAACCATCACATTTTCATATATTTTGACGAAAATCTTCGGATTTTTGCCATAAAGTGCTTGACATTTAATTTATTTCGCCTAAAATAAGAAGTAGATATAAATTAAATTGAGGAGAATATCAAATGAAAAAGGCTCAAATCTTGAGTGCTTTAGCGTTAGCGTTCGCGTTAGGCTTGGGTGTTGTTGCTCCAGTCGCTAATACTTATGCTTTCACGGTTGCTGATTCGACTGCTAAACCAGCCGTCACAGGCTCTGCTACTCAAGCTGAAGTCGAGACTGCTATTACTGCCGTCAGTGCTCAGTATCCAGTTTACGCAAACATGTACACTGTTTACGAACTGCTTAACGACACCGATGTAACCGGCGCAGATCTTACGCTTGGCGACAACAAGTACCCAGTTGTTTACAACAATCTTGTTCTCGCTGCTAACCCTCTCAACACTACCGAAAACGGTATCGATAGTGCAATCAACGACATCAACGCCAATGACAAGTTGAGTTTTGTCGAACAGATCAACGCGGTTGTCGCTTTGGCGAATGGTCTCGATCACTATACCGCCGTTGCTGACCTCGTCGACGCTCTCGCTGGCGATAGTGATGCTAACTTGCGCACTGCTTTGGAAAATTTGAACGCTGACTACGAGCTCGAAGGTCAAGATCAGCTCCGCTGGGACAACGATGTTACCTTGAAGACTTACGATACCCTCGTTAAGAACAAGGTTGAAGCTCTCACGAATTACAGCGCTTTAGCGAACCTCGCTAACGCCGTCAACGCCGCTGAGAAGGCTAGCACAGAATATACCACCGCGTTCAACGCTATCAAGACCGCTTATCAGGCTAGTGGCGTCATGACCGATGATGGTCTCACCGCTCTTGCTGATATTCTCAAAACCTTGAATCCAACCATCGTCGCATTGACCGAATTGGCTGATCAGACTCCTGCCTCTGATAGTACGGTTCCTCAGGAAGTCAACTTCAACAACTATGCTGACTGGGTAGGCGACAATACGAACAGCGTTCGCGCTAAGATTGCTGCTGCCGAATCTGGTAAAATCAACCTCGACAGCAATCGCAACTACAACTTAATTGTTGCTATCGCTGCTGCTCTTAAGGAAGCTGTCCCAATGCCAGCCTCCACTGCTGAGCAAATCGCAGCCGAGCTCGTCAACTACACTCCAACCCCTGACACCCCAGATCAGCCAACTGATCCAACTCCTGTCGATTCTCTCAGCTACG
>CAYXZG010000068.1:0-1720 GCA_964469535.1 uncultured Candidatus Saccharibacteria bacterium | reverse complement strand
CACGATTGGACCGGCGCTTGGGATCACAATGACACCCACCACTGGAAGGCCTGCGTAGGTAGCGGCACCTGCGATGCGGATGCGCAGAGCAGTGCTAACCCCACTTATGCGGAGCACGTCTATGGTGACTGGATCATCGATCAGGAAGCTACAGCAACTACAACCGGCAGCAAGCACAGAGTTTGTACTCTCTGCGAGTTCACCCAGACTGAGGTAATTCCTGCGTCGGGAGAAACCCCCGAACATCAGCATGATTGGTCAAAGCAGGACGGAACTTGTGCTGGCGATGGCGTTTGCCCCGGCTGTCCGAACGCGATAAACCACGCTGAGATCGAGGTTGGTCAGAAGTGCGAGATCTGTGGCCTGCCGGGAACGAAGGAAGTCGTAGTTCCGGGCCATGTCCACAAGTGGAACGAAGCGGAGTGGAAGGCGAACGCCACTCACCATTGGCACGAATGTACGGCAGCTAACTGCGACATTACGGCTGATAGTGAGAAGAACGGCTACGCCGAACACACTTACGGTAATTGGGTGATCGATACGGCAGCTACGGCCACGAAGACTGGTAGTCGGCACAGAGACTGCACGGTCTGTGCTTATGTGCAGACTGAGACGATCCCGGCAACTGGCGGCGGCTCTAGCGGCGGTTCCGGCGGTAGCTCCGGTGGTGGCGGTGGTGGTTCTAGCACCATCAAGAACCCCACAAAGCCTAACACTACCACGGACAAGAACACTGGTGCGGTGACGGAGACCGTGAAGAACACGGATGGTTCTACGGTCGTGACGACCACGCAGAAAGACGGCGCGAAGACCGTTGTCACTACCAATAAGGCTGGCATCGAGACCAAGGTTGAGACCAGCGCCAGCGGCGCGGTCCAGACTACGGTACGGCTGCCCAGCGGTGTGGTTGATGCAGCTGGCAATACGCCGGTAACGCTCCCGATCGAGAAAGTGACAGCGACGCGCGACGCGGCAACGGCCACGCCGATCACAGTGCAGGCTGGCAATGTCGGTACCGTCAAGGTCAACATTCCGACTACGGCTACCACTCCTGGTACGGTCGCGATGATCGTGAAGGCTGATGGCACGACGGAAATCGTGAAGAACTCGATGGTGACAAGTGATGGTCTGGTGGCGTCCCTGCCGAACGGTGCGACCGTGAAGGTGGTCGACAACACCAAGAGCTTTGCTGATGTCGCGGCGAATGATACCTTTACCGATGCGATTGCCTTCGTGACGGCGCGCGGTATCTTCGCGGGAACCACGACGAACACGTTTGAAGCGGCGGCGCCGATGACCAGAGCGATGCTGATGACAGTCCTGGCTCGCTACGATGGTGCGAACACCGATGGTGGCGCAACATGGTACGCGAAGGGCATGGACTGGGCCAAACAGAACGGCATTAGTGATGGCGCGAACCCGAACGGCAACGTCAGCCGTCAGCAGCTCGTGACCATGCTGTGGCGCTATGCTGGTTCGCCGACGGCGGCAGGACAGCTGTCCGGCTACACGGACACGAACGCAGTGAGTGGCTACGCGACCCAGGCGATGAGCTGGGCAATCGAGAACGGTCTCATTGATGGGTTCACTGACGGACGTCTGGCTCCTCAGGGCCAGGCGACTCGCGGCCAGATGGCGAAAATCCTCCAGAACTTTATTAGCTTGGGCCTGAAATAAGGCCTTAGCAAAAGCCCCCTGTTATCTGGCAGGGGGCTTTTCT
>CAYXZG010000067.1:0-1822 GCA_964469535.1 uncultured Candidatus Saccharibacteria bacterium | reverse complement strand
ACAAAGTTATGGAAAATGAGAATATGGACTGTCCTTTGGTGGATATTACAAGGACGCTCCAGGGCGTTCCAGATCGTGGCGAACCTTGCGATCGAGAAGTTACAAGTGACGGCACGGAGATTATCTTAGAGAACGATATGGGAGACGAGCTATATTTCGGCTAGAATAACTCTATGAGAAAACGACCACAGCAGGAGCAGCCTGGCTCTGTTCCGAGAAAAGATCTAAAATTTGTTCTTTATGCTAGAAAATCAACAGAAGAAGACACGAAACAAGTCCACTCTATCGAAGACCAAATCGAGGTTTGTCAGGAGTATGCCGAGGCTCAGGGCGATATCAACATTGTAGAAATTATCAAGGAGCAGAAATCAGCCAAGTATTCTCGCAACCGTCCTGAGTTCACCAGGATGGTTCAAGGTATCAAAAAAGGCGACTACGATGCGATTATCGCCTACGCTCCAGACCGTCTGTCTCGTAATATGCTGGAGGCTGGAGAGGTCATCGATATGCTCACCCCAACCAAAGAACGAGGTTCAATTTTACTGAAAGACCTCGTATTCCCTAGTGCTACCTTCGGCAACGACCCTGGAGGTCGCTTGTCGCTTGCCGTGATGTTCTCTCTTGCTACGCAATACTCCGAGCAGTTGTCTGAGCGTGTTGCCCTAGGGCATCAGAAGAACCTCAAACGTGGCATCTCCTCTGGCACTCCGAAATGGGGGTATACTCGTGACGAGTTCTCTGGGCATTATGTTCCTAGCCCTATCTTTGATGCTATTAAGGAGTGTTGGAAGATGATGCTTGATGGCAAGTCGCAAGCCGATGCCTTGCGATGGCTCGTAAAAAATAAGATTCGTAGACAAACAAAATCTGGAAAACTCATCAAGCCAACCAAACAAATCCTCAATAGTATCTTCGATGATAAAATCTACGCTGGCATCCTAGAACAGGGAGGCGAAGTCGTAAACCTCTGTGATGCTCAGCCAGACTTTGTGCCAATGGTGACGGAGGCTGAGTTTGAGAAGGTTCAAGAAATGCGTAGTGGTCGCTACCAAATCCACATCAAGCACAAGGATGGCTCAAGTGTCGAACTACCACTCAAGGGGATGGTTTTCTGCGATATTTGTGGCAGCAAGATGTATCCTGGAGCAAGCAAAAGTCGTCTGCCAGGCAAGAAATTTGTTTATTACACTTGTCAGAATAAGGAGTGTCCTCGCAAGCCAAAGGGAATACGAGCGAAAGATGTTTTCGATGATTTTTATAAGACACTAAAAACAATGGAAATAGATGGTGATGCCACATACAAAGCCTATGAGAAGGAACTCGATGAAAACATTAAACTCGAACTAGACGCCTTGAGGAAGGAGCGAACAAGCCTTGTCGGTCTCAAAAACCAACATAAACGAGACTTAGACCTCGCTAATGATGACTTCACTCGTCTGTCTGACCCCAGGCTTAAGACTCCAGAGGCGACCCTGGAGGCTTGTCGCAATCGCATCGATATTACCACTACGGCTATGAACGACATCGCCGATGATATTGCTAAAATTGACAAGACTCTGAACGACCCAAGCTCCATCAAGATGGCGAAGGAAGATTTCTTGAACCTACTTTCTACCTCTGCCGAGAAACTCAAAAACGGCACTTTTGCCGAAAAAGATGCTATCGCCAGAATATGGCTCTTGAACCTACGAATTGGTGAACAAAAAGAGGTCTCTTACCTCTGTAAAACGGAGTTAAAAGACCTCGTTAAGTTTGGAAAAGTCATTTCTGGTGGTTCCGGTCGGACTTGAACCAACGACACAAGGCTCTTCAGGCCTCTGCT
>CAYXZG010000066.1:0-1951 GCA_964469535.1 uncultured Candidatus Saccharibacteria bacterium | reverse complement strand
GGCCTGAAATAAGGCCTTAGCAAAAGCCCCCTGTTATCTGGCAGGGGGCTTTTCTTGTGTCATCTTTTTCTAAACCGCAAACCCATTCAACAGTAGCGGTAGACAATTTCCTAGCACCATTACGATCACAAACGCCGCCACCAAGAACGGCCCAAAATGCACCACATGGCTTTTCTTCTTTAGCGCCCCCGGCAAGGCAAGCACATCGCCTAACAAGTTTGCTAAGAAAATTGTCCAAAGCGCCAGCCACCAATCCGATAGCGCCAACGCCAACGCCAGCGCCAAAATCCAGTCCCCTCCCCCCATCAATTTTTCTTTCGACAATTTATAAATCGCAAAACACGTCCCCGAAAGTATCAACACTCCAAGCGCCGCGCTCAAAACCGCACCCCCGACGTCCGCTCGCTCCGATAGTCCGACATTATAAATTCTCAGCAGACAAATCATCCCTCCGAATAGAACCGATAGCACAAGCAACACCACCGGCAATTCCCCCCACCTCGCGTCATACACCGCCAGCACCATCAAAACCACCAGCATAATCAATGTCATCACAAAAATCGCAATCTGCGTTCCGAGAAAAGCCGAATTTTGTTGCAAAACGTACCAATTATCCAACATCGGGATCAAATATGCCCAACTCAACATCAAAAACGCCACCGCCATGCTAATTTCCGACAGAAAATCTCCCCACCCAATCTTCTTATGGCAATTTCGACATTTTCCACGCAAAACTAACCACGACACAATCGGTATATTATCGTACCATTTGATCCTTTTTCCGCAATGCAAACAAACCGACCACTGCCCCAAATCCTTTTTCGTGTGTACTTTATAGTGCCATCGCCATGCCTGGCAACACGCGAACGACCCAAACACCGCTCCGAGCACAAACATCATCACCAAAATTAACGCTTCACTAAGCACATCCATCATACATCGATTATACTATAATTTCTTCCAAAGCACGAAAAAAGCGCTCCCCCAAGCGCCTCTCCAAAATGCAAACTAGCTATTGCCGTGTACTCTGGCAGAAGTTACCAGTTCCTTCTAGCTTAAACGCAACCGCATAATCACGGTTATTAGTTGACGCAATCGGAGTATCTCCATCGCAATGCGCACCTTTAACAATGTACACAATACGATCAAATGAAGTAGCTACACTATTGTTGAATTCGGCCAGTGTACCAATCTTAATACCATAAGCGTATCCATCTGGATCAAGGAACTCATTACTCGTTGCGTTTCCGCCATTTAGATAATCCCGCAGAAAACATTTCGCGGCAGTGTTACCATTCCCTCTCCTCGAAACGCACTTCCACGTCCCATCCAAATCCTTCTCAGCACCGTTCTCTTCCGCAACAAAACCAGTAGTATCTGAATCTGGCAATCTGCCATTATTATTATTCGCATAGTTCTGTACTTGCGTCACCACCTGAGCCATCTGCTGCCTCCTCTGCGTATCCCTTTGCGAACGAGACAGCGCCGGCCACGCCACAAACACCATCAAGAAGATCAAGCCCGCGATCGCGAGCACGAGCACGACCTCAATAATCGTAAACCCGCCAGCCGACCCTTCATCCGCCATTTTCTTTTTTGTGGTTTTTCGCATCGCCGTTTTTGCTGTTGCCATTAATCATTTCCTTTCTAGCCGTGCCCATCGGCACTTAACTACATTTACCACCATTATACCATAAGCACGACACTGCGCCAGCTTTTTCTCCCACTTTCTTCTATCGTTTTCACTTAAAAGCCATTGTCGTCGATACAAACCAACTTCAAAGCACAAAAATGCCAAATATTTACTTAATTAAGCTAAAACCCGGTTATTTTTACAGAGAGAAAACGCAGTCCAACTTGTAAAGGCTTTACAAGTTGAAAAAACGCTCCATCTGCCCTAAGCACTGGCAACTACCAAGAATTGGAACTGACGACAACACTAGTCCCGATA
>CAYXZG010000065.1:0-1998 GCA_964469535.1 uncultured Candidatus Saccharibacteria bacterium | reverse complement strand
ACGAGGGAGTTGTCAGACAAAGTAATACCTTGCTCTCCAATACCAGCGGCATTGACTCGGACAAAAATAAACATTACGTCTACTATATTAGTGATATTCATTTAGACCATAAGATATATAAAAAATTCGGCAAACGTGGCACTTTGCCGAAAGTTGTCAATTATATAGAGGCGATAGTTGATGGACTTTTGAAGGATGATAACGGACAGGATATATACTTCCTAATGGATTCGACTATGTTGATTACGGGAGATACTTCTCATAGTTTTGCCATCAATGAAATATTCTACGAGACGCTATCGAGGAAGTTGCCATATTACAGGGATGTTTTCGTAACGCTGGGAAACCATGAATTATGGGAGTATGGCTCAGTGGACGAGGCGTTATTGGCTTACAATGGGCTGTTCGATAGATTGCCGAATATTCATCTTCTCCATAATTCGCTTTATGCAGACAATTTCTACAAAAACCCCAGTGAGCTTAATGAGCTATACAAACAAAGATGGCAAGTCATCAAGGATAAAACAATTACAGAGAAAGCAAGAAGAAAAGCGTTAGAGATAAATGAGAATGAAATCGATGCCATAGAGTCACGGTTTGGCTCAACTGAAGAAGAACGTCACAAAGGTAGAGTAAAGGCTAATATTATTAGTAATGATACCTTGCGAGACATGACTATCGAAGAAATACGTAACAGATGTTTTGATAGTAAAATGATCATATTTGGTGCAATCGGCTACTCTCGATATAATGAAAGGCTCAATGCGAGCGTTGGTATGTATATGAACGCCATAACGACCAGAGACCAAGAGGAACGATTATCTAAGGAGACCGAGTCAATCCACAACAAGTTGGCAGAGTCGCTACCAAGCAACCACTTGTTGATTGCGACACATATGCCATTGAGCAACTGGAGCAAGGCTCAACCACAGGGAGGATGGGCATACTTTAGCGGGCATACGCACAAAAATCAGAAGATCTTAGCAGAAAGTGGTAGCACGTCATTTGCCGATAATCAAGTTGGTTATTATGGTAAACGCATAAAGTTTAATTTAGCTATAACGGAAGGCAGAGTAGACTATTTTGCGTATTACCAAGATGGTATCTATGACATAGGAGAGAAGGACTACTTTAATTTTTACTGGAATACTCCAAAGATTATGTCTAGCATTGATAAAAGGGGTAGCAAGAAAATAAAAATAAAAATGCTTAAAAACTCTGGGCTATATATGTTCTTGCTTGAGATGGAAGGCGGAAAACTATATCTACTAGAAGGCGGAAAACGACACAAGCTCAGAATACAAGACGTAAATTACTATTACGATAACCTAGTGTTACTCAACAAAACTGTTTCTGAAGCTGTTAGCGGTATAAGGACATATCTAAGCCAGTTAGCATCATTTATTAAACAAATTGGCGGTAGTGGCAATATTCATGGGAATATTGTAGACATAGATTTCTATAACCATATCATGATCGATATTCGTGATGGTTCCATGCTACCATACTTTGCCTATAGCGTAGCGGATAGATTTGAATATCCAAATTTGCCAAAATTGCTGCACGATAATAGGAGAGATTTGTATGCTAACTTTCTGGATCATAGCGGCGATTTGCCAGTAATTAGCAAGAATGACCAGGTATCCGTTGCGATCAATCATAGTGCTGACGCAACAATATACAGGGACTCGAATATGATGCTTAAAATACAGGACATGCTCGACTATAATGTTATTAGGTTTTGGAACGATGAGCTCATAGAGGTTATAGAAAGCAAGGAGCGGTTCGAAGGCGAAAGAAGGCTGCTTGACTAGTTGCTGAGTAGTTTTAATCAGATATCGGTGGTATGGATGGTCTAAAACTAATACGAGGTCGAATATCAACTCCCTCTCTGGCACGGTCTACTATCTGCGTCAATCACAAACGCCGCCCACTTTGCCAATACGCAGAACTAATAGAGGTGATGATGGTAGTGTATAATTTTTGTATTCAGTTTTA
>CAYXZG010000064.1:0-2030 GCA_964469535.1 uncultured Candidatus Saccharibacteria bacterium | reverse complement strand
GGGACATCTAAGTGGTACGCTAGGGTTGATGGATGAAGTGACGGAACTCGGAAACGATACGCGTAATTTGCAAGATGAGTATAAGGGATTGTCAAACGAATTGGTTTGTCAAAAACTGGATGAGACGCGGACTCCGCTAGAGATAGCAATAGAGAATGTTGAGCACGATTTTAATGTTGGCACAATTGTACGTAGCGCAAACAATTTTAATGCTCAAGCAGTTCATATTATTGGTCGACGAAAATTTAATCGTCGAGGTGCGATGTGTACTGACAAATATCTAAAAATAATATTTTGGGATGATGTAGAAAAATTTTATACAGACCAAAAGTTGCGTAACAGGGAAGTGGTGGCGATTGAGAATCACACAAAGCGAGCTTTACCATTAGTGAATAAAAAATTTGTTCAAAATACGACGTTACTTTTTGGGAGTGAGGGGAGTGGTTTGACGGAAAAATGCTTGGCTTTAGCGGACGATGTGCGTGAGATCGAAGGGTTAGGATCGACAAGGTCGATCAATGTGGGCGTAGCAGCCGGAATTGCGATGTATGAATGGGCTAGGCAGTGTGTTTTGGAAAACAAAAATAAATAAAACTAAGAGGTGGAAGATGGCAAAACGGAAGAAAAAAGCGGAAAAGTATTTGAGACAAGGCAGAAGCGGTGATGTTCAGAACGTTGGAGAAAAGACTGATAAAAGAATTGTTTATGACAGAGAAGAAATAATGGAAGGCGGAAAAGGGAAGGAATGGATTAAAGAAGATGATGTGACGAGTGAGCAGGTTGCGGGGGACGAAGGTAAGGGTGATGTTGACGAGGACTTAGAGGTTACTGAGGAAGATAATGACCAAGAGTCAGACAGGAAGGTGACTAGAAGACCAAAAAATGACCAACGGTCAGTAGGGGGATTGAGGGGGGTGGCGCATAAAGTAAATGTGATGCACCCGACTTGGAAGATTTTGGTCGTAGTGACGGTGGCTCTAGTGGCGATACTAGGTGCAGCTTGGATATCTAGGCTGAGTTCGGAATCAAGAATGGTGACTAACGAACAGGAAACAGGTGAAGCGAATCAAGGGCAGGACGAGAATGAAGGCGGAGGAGGCGTGGCCGAGAAGGAGAACAAAGGAAATGAAGACGAACATTTGGCGAATGAGAGGGAGGAGGCGGAGAAGGACGGTGGTCAGACGGAGGTAAAAGATCCTGGGATAAAAGAGCCGAGTCCGGACCCGGAGCTAGATTTAGGTCCGGAGCCTGAAGCTATAACCACGCCACCTAGTGCGTCGGGGAATGTAGGGGCGCCGAACAATGCGGATGGGAGAAAATTGGTGGCCTTGACATTCGATGACGGGCCGTCGGCGGCAACAACGGGGAGATTGCTCGACATTTTGAACAATAAAGGGGTAAAGGTAACGTTTTTTGTGTTGGGGACGATGGCGCAGAGAGCGCCAGACGTGGTGCGGCGAGCGGAAGCAGAGGGGCATGAAGTGGCGAGTCATACCATGTGGCACAATAACTTGTCAACGGAGGGTGTAGCAGATTTACAGGGAGAGGCGGCGACAATGAACCAAGTTTTCACGGAGATTTTGGGCAGGACGCCGAAGTTTACGCGGCCACCGTATGGGAATTTTACGAGTGAAGCGTTGGCGGCGTTTGGGCAACCATTCGTGATTTGGTCAGTAGATCCGGAAGATTGGCGTTATCGTAATGCAGCGACGGTACGGTCGAATGTGGTTGGAGCGACTAGAGACGGAGATATAGTCTTGATGCATGATATTTATGCTTCGACGGTTGATGCGGTAGAGGGGATTATTGATGATTTGCGGGCGCAAGGATATGAGTTTTTGACAGTTTCGGAACTGGCGGCGGCGCGAGGCGTGGGGCTGGCGAGTGGATATGCGTATTATTATTTTCGGTAAAATGGCAGAAATCGAGGATTTTTGGCTTGCTTTTCGGGAGAGAGTGGGGTAAAATGGGGAGAGATGGGGATATAGCTCAGCTGGTTAGAGCGCGTCACTGATAATGACGAGGTCTGT
>CAYXZG010000063.1:0-2125 GCA_964469535.1 uncultured Candidatus Saccharibacteria bacterium | reverse complement strand
AATCCCTATAACCGGCGGGCCCCGTGTTTGTGTGAGGTGGGTCGCGCTCCCGGGTGACCGGGGTCGAACGACGATGCGTTATAGGGCAAGGAAGAGCTTAGGTGATGCCCACCCTTACCTAGGCTCTTTTTTGTTGTCTAATTTTCATCGCCAAAGACCAAAAATCGCATCAATTCCAAACTTTTGCATAACAAATTACCAAAAATCCAATTTTGTGCTATCATTATCGTTAGGTTTTTCTAAACCAGCATTTTGTGAGGAGGCTTTAAAAATGTCCGCAAATGTCATCTTGCTTCACCCCGACCAAACTCGACACCCCTGGCACACACCCCGCGACCACCAACAGCTACTTGAAGAGGGAACTGGCGTCGCCGAACTTCTCGGTCTCGCCGCCGTCCCGCAGGCTTATGGCGTTCCCGCCGGCGATTCGATCGATCCGTATGCGCCCTTCTTCGTCGAATGTGCTTTTCTGGAATATTGGAACGACCAGCTCTGCGACCGCCCGAACCAAGAAGGCTTCGAAGACCTCGATGTCTATATTAACGAAGATGGCGAAGCTATCATCGAAATTAAATTCTATGACCGCATCGCCTCGAGCGAATACAGCCACGACCAGATCATCATGTGCTACACGCCTGATCCCGACCATCCCGGCCGCCACGCTCTCGAAATCATCCGTAACGACAACCTTATCTATCAGCGCACCGCTAGCCAAGACCCTGCTACTGAATGGCTCATCAATGAGATGGCCGACGATCCCGAAATTATCGATGCCGACGGCCACCCACTTTTCACCGGCGACCCCTGTAACATTTAAGACCTCCCGCCCGCGGCCAAGAACGGTCGCGGGCATTTTTCTGACAAAATATCGTATAACTATTGACATTTTTCGCTTCGTGTGATACAATGGAAAGATAGTACCTTACTAATTTGTTTTGAAGTGTTATCTAATCGCCCGATATACCCAGGATACGAGCCGATTTTATCTTTCGTTTCGTATCCTGCGGTATATCACTGCAGAGATTTTAATGGGGGTATCAACATGAAAGTTAATAGCATCAGTACCTACGTAACGACCGAAAAGATGGCCGCCGAGCTGTTGCACCACCTCGATTGGCACACCACCCGCTATGCCACTTCCTTCCGCGACGGCTGGCGCGCCGTCCTCGACTACGTCACCTTTAGCGACGACGGCGAGATCACCGATTTTGCCCTCGACGCCACGAGCGACATCGGCGGCGGCGACTACGCCCCGACCAAGCTGAACATGCTCCGCCTCTTTCCCGATCTGCCGGCCACCGGCATCGAAGACATCCCGCGCTTCGTCGAGCGCCTGAAGAGCATCGACTGGCTGAAGACGGAGGAGGACCGCGACTGGCTGCTCAAGATCATCGACAAGCTGAAGTACCTCGAGGACACCGGCCAGATCAACCGCGCTGGCGCCGAAGCCTTGCGCAGCCTCGGCCTCACGCATTATCGCGGCGCTATCCGCGTCCCCGCGACCATCTTCAACGTCGAGTCCGACAACGATCGGGTTACATCCGACCACGCCGAGATCCGGATCGCTTTCAGCGGCGGTGAGGAGTGGCAGGATACCTATATTGCCTGCAGCCTGCTCAAAGACTTTCTCCGCTGCTACCGCAAGGCCTACCCGGGAAGCCATATCGCCATCGACCTCAGCGCCCTCCGCGCCGATCCGGAACTGGAGATGTGGCTGGACCTCGTCGAGATCGAAGAGCGCTGAGCTCTCAACATCCTTCCGTTTCGCTTCAAAGCAGCTCCGGCCCCGACCAGTACTGGTCGGGGCCTACTTTTGTTTTTATTTTTTTCGCTTGACAAGTATGCTATGATAATAAATATATGCCCAAAAACTTAGTTATCGTCGAGTCTCCCGCCAAGGCTCACACTATCGAAAAATATCTCGGCCGCGATTTTCACGTTCTCGCTTCGGTCGGGCACATTCGCAAAGACACCAAAGTCGACAAATCCACTTTTGACGTCACTTATGAAATTGACCCTGGACATAAACAAATCATCTCCGAACTCAAGAAGGCCGCTGGCGCCGCCGAAACCATCTGGCTCGCGACCGATGAAGACCGCGAAGGCGAAGCGATTTCTTGGCATC
>CAYXZG010000062.1:0-2153 GCA_964469535.1 uncultured Candidatus Saccharibacteria bacterium | reverse complement strand
TTCAAGTAATGCTCGAGGGAATCATAGTTTCCAGTATTATATTTTCCAGTCGCAATTTCGGTCGCGGCGGTCACTCCCACATACCGATAGTGCCAAGTCTCGAACAGTCCCGTCGACCCGTTCTCGTCCACGTTCAGCGGCTCGGCCATTGAACCTCCCGCCCAAGCCTCCGGGAAACGATCAATAAAGCCGTATTTGTACGAATTTTCTCTTAGCCACTGCCATTCTTGATGGTTTACATAATCATCTGTATTTAGTGCGCTGCCGTATTGTAAGTCGATCAGGTCACACGTCAGCCCCGTGTGGTGATCCGACGTTCCTGTCGCTGCGCACAGTCGTCCGCAATTCGTCCCTCTCGCCCGAAAGCACGAATACGTCCCCATTTCGTGCCCCGGATTTGCCGCTCTATATGCCGCCAACATCTCGTTCAAATGCTCTGCTGCCTCCGGCATCATGAGGTTATCGCCGTTCCCCTGCGGATTATACTCCTGGATACCGTAAGTTTGAGCAACCGAAATCAGTCCTCCGCGCCGCGCTGCGACAAAGTCCTCATCGACCGTAAAATTCGGATTTATCAATAATAAATTTCCGAAATTCGCCGTACAATTCCCGGTATTTTGCGCGACCGTCGGATTGCCCTGCGCCTCGCCTGGACTTTCGCTTGTCGGCTCTTCAGGCGCCGGTTTCTCTTTTTCTTTCGCTTGATTCGTATGATTAGGCTCGTCAATTTTTCCCATCTCAGTGTGGTAGATCTGCGACTCTTCGCCAGGCGTAAGCCAATCCCGGAACACGATCACGTTGATCAGAACACTCAATATGAACGTCGCCAGCCCGACGATCGGCCACATCCTCGCCCATCCACGTTGCACCTGCCTCCTCTGCTTCTCGTGCCGTTTCTTCGCGAACCCTCCGACCGTCGCCACTAAGATGATCGCCGAGATTCCCACGCCGAGCACCATGTAGCCATAATTATAAAACTCCGGCGCTTCAGTATATATAATCTCCTGTGTATACAACCGATTCTCGCCTTGACGAATCTCAAAAACTCCTAGTTTGCTCCCGATTTCCGTTTTCCGGTCAATTTTAGTCGCTCCCTCATAAACATACTCCAATTCGTCTGCCGCTGTGTCATTTTCTAGCGCTACGATCGCTTCTTTTTCTGCACGAAATTCTTGTGCCTTTGTCGGGCTATTTCTGACGCTGATTTTTACGAGTGGCTCTCCGGCTTTGATGATTCGTACCGGTTCGTATTTTTCCGCGACCCATGCATAAACTTTCTGCGCGTCTTCGAGATGTCCAGTTCCGTCTGCTCCAGCCGTGACAAAGATGTATTCCGTTCCTTCGACTTCTGCCGTGCTCGCGAGGCATCGCCCCGCCGCGTTCGTGAAACCCGTTTTCCCGCCCTTGAGCAGGGAATTTGCCGCAAAAGTCTTCCGCACTTCCTGGCCGAGCGACGGCAAAAATTTCTCGTAAGTCTCAAAAATTTCCGAGAAATCCTCTCGTTTCAGTGCTGTTCTGAGTAGTAGAGAAATATCTCGCATCGTCGAATAATTATCATCATCCATGCCGACCGGATTACTAAAATGCGTATTTTTCATGCCGATTTCCGCTGCTCGTTGATTCATCAATTCCGCAAACTCCGCTATCGACCTGCCCGTACTTATTGCTAGCGCCTGCGCCGCATCCCCTGCCGATGGTAACATTGTCGCGTAGATTAGCTCCTCCACGCTCACCTCTTGGCCAACTTTAAGCCCCACTACTGCAAATTCGTCTAACCCCTGTAGCATCTCCTCCGTGATTTCTACTTTTTCATTCAAGTTGCGTTTTTCCAAAGTCAAAAGCGCCGTCATGATCTTAGTCAACGAAGCTACCGGCACTCGCTCGTCGGCTCCTTGCTCACCCAACGCTATTCCGAGAGAATTATTCCACAAAAAATACGTCCGCGAGTTCAACTCTAGATTGTCCATGTTCATTCATTATATCATCAAAAAAGCGCCTAATGGCACTAATTTGAACGATATGGGGTGGGATATCGGGAACGTAGCGCAGCGCTGAGGCTGCAAGCCGAAGTTCCGACGACCTCATGCCGTCAGGCATGCTATGGGGTGGGATATCGGGATCGAACCGACGACCTTCTGGACCACAATCAGACG
>CAYXZG010000061.1:0-2161 GCA_964469535.1 uncultured Candidatus Saccharibacteria bacterium | reverse complement strand
TAAATTATCATTTGTGTGGGTGTTGCATTGAATTTTAGTATCTATATCCAAAAGCACCTTGGCTACCCGTTCTTGGATGTGAAGCGGCATAAGTTCAAAAGTAAACCCTCCCATTGAAGCCGAACCAATGTTAGCCTGAGCACTTTCGCTGTCTATATGACTAATAATGTATTGATAATACTCACGGCCAGAAAGTAAGTAGAATAAGTAGTCTTTGTTTATGGTAGCTACTTCTGGTTCAAACTTTGCAACACGTTGATTTATGTATGTCGTCTGTTTATTGTGCTTGATTATCTTGCCAATTTTACCAATAGTTGCTCCCGTCATAGCAAACACAAAATCACCGGGGCGCACAGAGAACTTTTTTAATTTTACGCGATCATATTTAGACGTGTCAACGATATCGCAGCCATCGATATCGACGCCACCAACAGTAATATCTTTTATTTTTACCGCTCTGCCCTCCCCATGGTTAAAATCCCTGCTCTTAAATGCAAACCCGGGAGTAATTTTGCATACCTCTGATAACTTTACCCTCATCCTATATACTTTCTATGCGACATCTTCACATTATTCTGGCTAACCATGGCATAGTGCATAGTAGTTTCGATTTTGACATGGCCTAGAAGCTTCTGGACTTGTTCTATCGGCATATCTTTATCGATCGCCATGGTAGCTAGAGTTCTCCTGAACTTATGAGGATGTACATTTGGAATATTTGATATTTTTCCGATATTTCTTACTATTAATTCTACACCAGAAATTGACAAGCTTCCATACGGTGCCCGAGTAGAAACAAACAATCCCTCCATCTTATCGTGCCTAGAATCTAGATATTGCTCAAGGTGGATTTTTGTTTTTGCATCAAAATATACTTCTCTTTGACGATTGCCCTTGCCGAGCACTATACAGGATCTGTCCTCGAAGTCAATATCACTTCGCTTAAGCTTGACGATCTCGCCAACACGAACTCCGGTAGAAATTAGGAACTCAATTAATGCTAGGTCGCGGATATTCTTGCAGTGATCCTTTAGCGTCACAAGATTCTCGTCACTGAATGTCTCTCTGACGGAAACTCGCGATTTAACTTTATGAATCCTGCGTACCGGGCTTTTTATAATATAATCTTCATCTTCAAGCCATGAAAAGAAGCTCGAGAAAATTCGCCGCACATTATCGATAGTGGTTCCTGAGCAGTTGGTTTCGTTTTTGTATTCTGCTAAATAAGACCTTATGTGGTCCGTAGAGATTTCTCTTATTGGCATTCTTAGCTTAAACAGAAGCCTAGTTATTATAACTTGATAATAACTAATCGTTCGGTCAGAACACCCCTCGACCCGCTTCGAGGACAGGAAAGCCTCCATCAGATTGGTATTGTTATCTATAATGACAGCAGTATCTTCACAATTTTGCGGCATTATTATTTGCACGCAACTCAGATGGTTGATTAACGTTTCTTTTAGCTTACCTAATTGATAATAGCTTAGTATGCCCTTCATATCACCCACGATTCGAAGAGCCAGTTCGTTTTGCATAATTATAACTCCTTGAATTTTTGGGTATATATTATAACATAAAAAGAAGCTCTGCGGTAGGTACCTTCGGCGCCGTGCAGAGCTTCAATATCTCTATGCTATCAAATCAAAGCGGAAATGTCAAGATTTTCTGACGAAAGTCTCGCTAACTGCGTCGCTCAGGGGAGCAAACAAGATTGCTACCCTCTCGCTATCCTCGTTATTTCAATAATTTGACCGCGCTTCGTAACCATAATCAATTTCTTGATCTGCTTTCTGGATTTCGCCTGAGCAACGAGAAATTTGCGAATATTGTCATCTCTGGAGCTCTTCATGCGGGAGGTGTCGATAATGATGTTAGACGATTGCTTTAGTGCTTTCTTAAGCAAATGTTCCAGGGAATTAGCATTGGAAGTTTTCGGTGATTTTATCTCGAACTCTACGCCGTCAAGGAGAATATCAGCCGTATGCAAATTTGATTCTTCGATGAACTCGATATTATGTCCGGCTAGCGTTAAGATTTCTGCGATACGCAACTCATGAGGCCAGATCTTGCGACCAGAAGCAATGAAGGTTCCGTTTTTACGATCGTGTAGCATAAATAACTATTTGTCTGACTAGATTTCTACTTTACTTAAGTCTATTTT
>CAYXZG010000060.1:0-2301 GCA_964469535.1 uncultured Candidatus Saccharibacteria bacterium | reverse complement strand
TCTGATCAAGTCGGTATCCGGCCACGTCAAAGCAGCCGGGGTCACTCCGAAAGTCTTAAAGGAATTCCGCACAACGGACACGCCCGAGCTCAAAATCGGCGACAAGCTCAGCGTCGAGAATTTCAAACTCGGCGACAAAGTTTGCGTCACCGGCACCTCTAAAGGCAAAGGTTACGCTGGCACCGTCAAGCGCTGGAATTTCAACGAGTCGCGCAATACGCACGGCTTCAAAGGCAACATCCGCCGCGTCGGCTCGATCGGCTCGATGTACCCACAAAAAGTTTTTAAAGGTAAAAGAATGCCAGGCCGCATGGGCCACGACCAAGTCACCGTCAAAAATCTCGTCGTCGCCTATATCGACGCCGAAAACAACCTTATCGGACTCAAAGGCGCTGTCCCCGGACCGAAAAAAGGCATTGTAACTATTACCGCTATCGAGGGAAAGGAGTAACATGGCCACTTTGAATAAAGACATTTTTGGTCTCGATGTTCAGAACCACGAGCTCCTCAAGACCGCATATGATGCTTATCTTGCTAACTCGCGCAGCGCTCACGCTAAAACTTTAAAACGTGGCGAAGTTCGCGGCGGCGGCAAGAAACCCTGGAAGCAAAAGGGGACCGGGCGCGCCCGCTTTGGCTCCACCCGCAACCCGATCTGGCGCCACGGTGGCGTCGCTGGCGGACGCACTGGCGAAGAAAATTTCACCAAAAAATTAAGCAAAAACGCCAAAAAGGTTGCCGTTCGTCAAGCCCTCAGCCTCAAGAACCAAGACAAAGCCATCATCACGATCGCTACATTTGCTTGCCCCAATGGCAAAGCTAAAGAAACCGCTAAGATGTTGCATGACAATAAAATTACAAACGACGAAAGAATTCTACTCGTCGTTTCCGTCAAAGACGAGCTAGTCAATCATGCGACCAACAACCTTAACAACGTCAAGGTTGTCCGCCCGACCTACCTCAACGTCTTCGACGTTTTAAATGCCGACAAGATCATTATTACTGAAAATTCTCTTCCAATGATTGAAAACTGGCTGCTCGACAAGGAGGAAGCATAATGAGAACCGTACAATATATTCCTCGTGCTACCGAGAAGGCCTACGTTGCGCAAACCAAGAACCAATACATCTTCTACGTTCCAAAAGACGCTTCTAAGCAAGAAATTGCAAAAGCTATCGCCGAGGCCTTCAAAGTGACCATCATCGACGTTCGCACGGCTACCCGCAAAGGTAAAGCTACGCGTTTTTCTCGCGGTCGTCACGCTTATCCCGGTATTACCTACCGCCAAGACCACAAAGTCGCTTATATTACGGTCAAAGACGGCGATAAGATTCCAGTTTTCGAGGACGAAACGAGCTCAAAGGATGACGCAAAGAAGAGCAAAAAGGCCGATAAAGCCGAAGCTTCCAAAGCAACTTCCGAGAAAGCAACCGCAAAGTCGACCGAAAAAACGGCTAAAGCCAAAAAAACTACTAAGAAAACCGAGAAGGAGAGCAAGTAATGAGTATCAAAGCTTATCGCCCAACTACTCCAGCTCAGCGACAAAAAACTACGCAGGATTTTGATCAAATTACGACCAAAAAGCCGATGAAAGCGCTCCTTGCCAGCAAAAAGCAAATGGCTGGTAAAAACAATCAAGGTCGCATCACCGTACGCCATCGCGGAGGAGGTGTCAAACGTCATTATCGTGTCCTCACCTACAATTTACCGAAAAACATTGAGTTTACGATCATGGAAATCGAATACGATCCAAACCGCAGTGCGCGTATTGCCCGTATCAAGGACCAAAACGACGCCTATTACTATGTCATTGCGGATAGCAACATGCGTAAAGGTGCAACCTTCGCAACCGGCGACGATGTCGCAGTCGAGACCTCTAATCGTATGCCGATCGAGAAAATTCCAGTTGGTACTTTTATCTACGCCATCGAACTTACTCCTGGACGTGGTGCACAAATGGTTCGCTCAGCTGGGACCAGCGCACAGCTGATGGCCAAAGAAAATGGCTATGCCACCCTCAAGATGCCATCTGGCGAAATGCGCAAAGTTCTCACCACCTGTGAAGCCAGCATTGGCACCGTCGGCAACGAGCAGCATCAAAACATCAAGTTAGGCTCCGCTGGTCGTCGGCGCCGCAAAGGCATTCGCCCGACCGTTCGCGGTGTCGTTATGAACGCCACTGATCACCCACATGGCGGTGGTGACGGCGGTCGCCATGGTACCGGCAAGGCGCCACGCACGCCATGGGGCCAGCTGACCTTAGGGTACCGAACGCGTCATAATAAGAAAACTAATAAAATG
>CAYXZG010000059.1:0-2500 GCA_964469535.1 uncultured Candidatus Saccharibacteria bacterium | reverse complement strand
TGTATCATATATATCTACCTACTAGAGGATACTACTACTGAGTGAGGCAGCGAAGAGAGTAAGCAAATGTTTTTGTGCCAAAATCGCCGATCTTTAAAGCAGTACTGTCCGAGAGCGGTAAGTAAGCATTTTGCTCTTCACGTGATGAGGAGCCCCATAGCCATGTTATAATCCCCAAGGCGTTTATTCGTGCCTGACGAACTATGGATCCTGTATCAATACCACCAGTCGAAGCAAAATAGAATGGAATTGAAGTGATGCTGTAACTGGTTCCGATCTCTTGCCAATTTGTCGGTCCTTCGATCACGTTGTCTTTGGTAGTTATTATCCAACCATAAGCGTCTAACAACTCATATAAGGAATCCATCTCTTTGATCGCCCGAGTTTTTGGTAGTTGCCAGTGCTTGGAAAATGAGACATTTTTGAGTAAATAATTGAAGTTCTGCTTAATTAGTGCAAAATCTAGCTGGTTTTACAGAGAGAAAAATCGGTTGAACTTGTAAAGGCTTTACAGGTTGGGGACGAAAGGATGAAATGGAGAACGGTAGAGGGGGTCGTATAAGAAATAGTATAGGAACGAACGTGCTTAGGGTCGTTCCAAGCACTGGCAACTACCAAGAGCGAAAGCGAATTGGGTGGTGACGAATCCAGAAACTGAAGCTGGGTATTGGCAACCAACCATGATTGAGGGCAGTTACTGGAACCTGCTTAATCATTATGGCTGGCCTGGGCCAGGCGCACAATCTCCATACGGACCACTCGGGTGGGCAAATGAGGGGAGACAATATAGTGGCGAGCTGAAGCCGTTCTATTTATTGCCATCAGGGAGAATTGACTTGCCAAGCCCTAGCAGAACTGGAGTAGTCTGGGGCCCAGGCCTGATCGGTCAATGGTGGAGCGGTGTTGGCACTACAGAAGTCAATGAACAAGGAGCGATCTATAATGGTATTAACCATGAAAGTGGAGAACTGGGGCTCGGAGGAGCCTGGCGACGCCGCAATATCTTCTCCCTTCGCTGCCTCACTCAGTAGTAGTATCCTCTAGTAGGTAGATATAATATGATAGATATTTTGCCTACTTACGGGTTAGAACTTCCACGAGGCAGCGAAGGAACCCCACCACAGACTTTCCATTGCCGCGAAGAAGTTTATGTACACGATTTTGGAACTTGCTTAGACTTCTTTTACTAGCTTTAGTGGATGGACTAAAAGAGCATTGAAGCTCAATGCGAAGAACGACGACCCCGTAAAGACGGGCGTCGGAGTGGGTTCATCCATCTAAAGCTAGTAAAAGAAAGAACAGCAACTACAAAAGACCGCATAAACTTCTTCGGTGCAAAAAAGAACGTACCCATCCCCATACGTCCTTCCACAAACTTGCCTACAATCTACAACGACATTTCATCGATCGAATTGATCAAATACAGCAATGAATCCGCGCGCACCTTATCATCACGAATCTGACGTGCCGCTTCATAAGCCGGAGCAATCACCGCACGATCGTGCATCGTATTCAACATCTCTTGATAAAGCATGAAACGCTTCTCTGGATCAACCTCAACGCGATCCATGATCGGGAAAAGCTCCTTGAGCGCTGCTTCCTTAACCTTCGAGATATCTGAACTATAACCCATCGAACGCCCAAAACCACCCGACATCGAAGACATACTAGGCATCGACATTTGTGGAGCTGGTGCCGGAGGGGTCGGGAGCTTCATGGAATTATTCGCAC
Organism: uncultured Candidatus Saccharibacteria bacterium; assembly: GCA_964469535.1. Taxonomy (GTDB): domain Bacteria; phylum Patescibacteriota; class Saccharimonadia; order Saccharimonadales; family Saccharimonadaceae; genus Nanosyncoccus. The sequence continues at coordinate 769 of CAYXZG010000059.1, read as the reverse complement.
CACCCATCATCCCGACCGAAGGCTGATTAACTGGAGCAGGCGCAGCTGCCTTTGGACCACCCTTTTGCGTAATCTCATCGATCGCTCGCTGAAGATCGTTATCTTTATTACGATTTTGGTTCATAGTATCCCACCTTCTCCCTTTTTCTTACATTATTATAGCGTATATCATCTATTATAGCACATTTTTCAAATTCGCAAGAACTTTATCAACTTATCCAACATGTCTAACTTCACTTCCTCCATCGGCAGTCTCCCTCCGAACGCATCCACAATCTCCTCACCTTGCGCCTGCGGAAAATACACCGTCACCCGTGGCAAAAATCGCTTTTTTGGCGTCAAAACGATTGCAAAATTATTTCCTTCATGTAAAATTCCAAACGATTTAAACTCAGAATAAACATAGAGTTTCTCACCTTCGCTAATTCCTTTATTGCTCAATGAATATCTTAAAACCCGTGGCGGACGTCTCGCATATATCACCAACGCGACCGCACTCAAGATGATCACTACCAGAAAAGTCCACCACCGCAACAAGACCGCTATCCCAGCCAGTACCAAACCAATCGCCACCAACCCCACATACCACCATGCCGTCTTGTCACGGACAATATACTCCTCCGCCTCCCAAGAAATAATATCCGTCTTTGCACCCTTTGAACCATTTGCCATACATATATTATATCATAGAACCTTATCCAAAAAGCAATTGTACCAGTTCGAAAAAGCCTCAATAGTTCGAAAGGACTTGATTTTGCGAGAAATCTTT
>CAYXZG010000058.1:0-3026 GCA_964469535.1 uncultured Candidatus Saccharibacteria bacterium | reverse complement strand
ACAAAGTCGATCAAACCTTCTAACTTTATTGTTGTAATAAGTGTAGACGATGTATAACGCAAAAAGACCTGATGAAGTAACATTCGGTAGTGGCCTCATCGTTGAATGGCGGTGCACTAAGTGTGGACAGTGTTATAAAAAGAAAATTTCTGAAAGAATTAAGTATGGCTGTGCCTTCTGTTCTGGCCATAAAGTTATAACTGGAAAAAATGACTTAAAAACTCTATATCCTGCGGTAGCGGAAGAATGGGATTATACTAAAAATGGTAAATTAAGACCAGAGCATGTCTCGGCTATGAATACTCGGAAAGTTTGGTGGCGATGTAAACGATGCGGAAAACAATGGCGAGCCTATGTAGAAAATAGGACACGTGACAATAATGGTTGTCCTAGTTGTGCGGCAGGTTCACACACGTCTTTTCCAGAGCAGGCTATATACTTCTACTGTAGGAATATCTGGCCGAAAACACAAAATAGTTATTCTGATATTTTTAAAACAACAATGGCAATCGATGTATATATACCAGATATATGTGTTGGTATTGAATATGACGGACAGGCTTGGCACAAAGAACACGATGATATAGAGCGAGACAAGAGAAAATATGCAATTTGCCTCAAAAATAATATTCGACTTATTCGGATAAGTGAGGACTTAGAAGCTTCTACTCCTTGCGACTATAGGCTGTATAGTAACTATAAGACTTTTGATTACTGCTCGTTGGACACCGTGATAAAAGAGTTATTTATATTGCTAGCTAACATTACTGGACTGAAAGGTTTTAAAAATGACATAGACACAAGACGAGATGAAAAGAAGATACTTAAAAGTTTTGCTGGTGTTATGGCAGAGGAAAAATCTGTTGCAGCCTTATTCCCAGAAGTGGCTAAGCAATGGGATTATGCAAGGAATGAATCGCTAAGACCAGATATGTTCAAACCGACTAGTCGAACAAAGGTATTCTGGAAATGTCGTGAATGTAGAACTAGCTATGAGCGTGCAATTGATGACCAAGTAAAAGGCATAGGGCTATGTACTGAATGTTGCAGACTGTATCAAACACTCCATTTGCATGATATGCGACTAAAAAAGAATGGAAGTTTGGCCGAAAAAATGCCTTATATTGCAAGGCAATGGGACTACCAGAAAAATGGCGATCTAAAGCCAACAGATGTGACTTCTCAATCTTCACAAAAAGTTTGGTGGGTATGTCCAAAATGCGGGAACAGATGGCGAGCTGTCATATCCAATAGAACTAGTGGCACATGCTCTGGCTGTCCTAAGTGCCATGGCGGCAGACTGAAAAATAGATAAGTAGCAGTCAGATTATAAATCGAATATCGGCAAAGTCTTAATCCACAAAACTTCGTAACCCTCAGCCTCTAACTTTTGTTTTTCCTTGATCATTGTGTCTAGTCGCTCTACCTCGTCCGCCACATTCCACTTATCAAGACACTTAAAATCATACACTCCGTCTGGAGATTTGTATTTCATAATAGTGACACTGTTTTCACTGGCTGGGTTCATGCTTTCTCCTCTCTTCCATTTTCCGTTTATGTTCCTCTAATCTCTTCTCGTCTAGTTGTCTAAACTTCTCCCAAACTATTCTCCGCTCCTCGCCTTCCAATAATCTACTTCCGTCTATACTAACTTCAAAAACTGAGGAGCTATTACTATCATGATCCATGCGACTAGACTGCTCGGCATATAAAATGAGATTATTACCAACTTTCCCTAAAAAGTAATCAAACCCGCCAAACATTCCCGGAATGGTAATATGCTGACCATTCTCCCATCCTAGCAAGCCTTCATCAATCTCCGGGAAATCAAAATCAGGATTTTCTTCTAAGTACTTGTCAAAGCCGCAAAACCTACACCGCTCGATAATCAGCTTCCTAAAGTTTTGCTCTATTTGGTTCAAACTGTTCGTGTTATCTTTCATTATGGTTTTCTAGTTCTATTTTACCATCTCCCACAACTTAGACCATACTGAGCGCACTTTGCTTCGTCAAGAGCAAGACCAGCACTTACAACTGCCTCCCAAGTTATCGGTGCCGAGCCCATACCGAGGCAGTCCATCGTATTATAGCCCTTTGAACTAGCATAGTTCATATACTGTTTTCCCATCGTGGCATTCCACAAATCATCACCTTGACCAGTAAATTTTGCAACGCCAAAGAAAGATTTTTCCTCAGCAACTGCACATTGCCCATTCTCGTCTAGTATCCAAAATAGATAAGACCTAGTACCAGCCATGTACTTATCATTGAGATTATAATCAGGCTTTTTGGTTGGTTGCGTAGGCTGAGAGGGTTGGCTTGGAGCAGAGGGCTGACTGGGCTGAGACGGCTGGGTAGTAGGAGTGCTTGGTTTAGAGGAGGAAGAATTATTTGACTGATTATTAGAAGCCGAACTGCTATTTGGCTTTTGTGCAACAGCCTGCGAGTTATTAGCCGTCGACTTATTGTCGTTGGCTGTTTGCTCGGTCTTATTATTATCGTCCTCAGCCTCTCCAGTCTCTCCAATTTGCGTATCTTTCTGCTCGGATGGGGAGTTGTCGTCATCGGAATTATTGGCAACAATTTGTGTCTCCTCGTGTGGCTGATTGGCATTTATAATTGCCACCGTTCCAGCGGTACTGCCAGCCACGACAGCGACTGCACCAACGCCAAGACCTACCTTTGCGGCAAGGCTTAGACCCTTAATGGTGGTTATTATAGACGTAAAACTTATCATATTCATACTCCTTGCCCTGAATTATGGGACTTTTCTCGCAAAATATAAACCCTAATTCGCGTTATATCCGTAATCTCCACGAGTTAGCAAGATATTCTTCCACCAAGATTCTCTCGCAATAATTGCCTCGTCGTCAGTTGTAGATTTGTAAATATCAAGAATGGAATAGCGTAAATTATCTTTAACATAGTCTAAGCCGTTTTCTTCAACTAAGGCTTTCAGCTCTTTGTTATGGCCATGACCATTTTCAGCATAATTTCGCCACCTGCCAAGCAACATAGTATCACCG
>CAYXZG010000057.1:0-3104 GCA_964469535.1 uncultured Candidatus Saccharibacteria bacterium | reverse complement strand
ACTCACCGAACTAAGTCTAGACGATGCGACAGTGCAGAAGGTGTATGGGTGGTTTGCCCTACCACGGGGCAATATTTTTACAATGTCACCATTTGCTCCGCTTAGCAACTTTTATACAGAAGATGGCGCATTATCAGAGAACGGTCTAGATGATCTGAGTATACTTGCTATCGCTTTACAGGCTACAATTAGCAACCATGCTGCTAGGGGCTGTCAGAAAGAACATAAATTATTCACATACACGGAAAATGGAGTTGATCACTATAATACTTATCCGGTTGGCCTAGACGCTTGTCGTGATGCTAGTGTGATACGCAACAAAATTCAAGAAGTCTTTGGCAAGATAATTGATTTAGCTCAATTTGAAGGACGGAGCGTTATTGTAAATGGTGACGGTTATGCATATTTTGGTGACGGCGACGAAATCGTTAATGTTGCTAGCGGCGCAGCGTCGCGCCAAGACCTGCTCAAAGCCCCTTATAAAGCCGAACGGGATCAAGAACATATTTACATTTATGAAACTGTGGGAAAAATCCTTTGGACCTACCACGAGTGTGGACGGCAGTATTGCTATCATTTTATAGACGGTGATGGAAATGAAAGAACTGATATGCCTATAAATTTTAACCCTGAAGGAATTGATTTAGTAGAATACAAAGACCAGCTCGATAAATTTAAATGGACCTTCACTAAAACCGCCGACGGTAATTACGTCTATACCTCACTTGAGCGCATCTAGGTCACCTTTGCCTAGCTCCGACCTAAGAAAATCCCCCAGCCGCAGCCGGGGGATTTATCAAAGTGGAAGTGGAAACGGTGTAGTCGCAATATCTTAGCTCAAGAGCTTCCGCACGGCGCGCTCATAGCGCTTCGTCAATTTTGCCTTCGCCGCAGTGTCGATCCCGCCCCAATCCACAATCGCATAGACGGCGCCAGCCGTTTTCGAACCGTCGACCAAGCAGAACTGATGTGTGATCAGGTGTCGATTTGTCAGCAGTGTCGCCCGCGGAATCCCCTGGTACCGCAGGTTGAACCGCGCTCGCACCATCGCGAAGTGTGCCGACATGATCTGATCCGGGCGTGCCACCCAAAAGTACGTCCTCGCCGCAGTCTCCTCAAAACAGGTGCCGAGCAGAATCTCGGCCGTCGTCGCAGAGTCGATATTCAACTCCGTCACGCGGCTAATCTCCGCATCCGCCACGAAAGTGATAGGATTCACCGTCGCGCCCCGTGCATCCTGCGGCAGAGGCCAAGCATACCGAAAACCAAACGTCGGGCAGAACTGCCCGTCCCCGTGTACAATCACGCCGATCTTCTGCCGCTCGACGGCCGCGTGGGGAAACAGTGCGTTCAGCGCTTCGCGGGTCAACATCGTGTCCGGCCCGCTTTGCTCCATGGGATACAGTATGCCTCTTTCAAAGTTCATCATTCGCTAACCTCCTCAAGATGGCTCATCGCTCGTCTCCGTCTTCCGCAAAGGTACATTCTCCTATGCCAAGAAACAGAACTCCGTGCATATGAGCTATCCCTCTATTATAACATACGTTATTTATAATTCCCAAATTCCCGTCCCCGTGCTATAATAAAAAGACTATGGCAAAGATCTACGTTTGTACCGCAATACCTTATGTCAACGGCAATCCGCATATAGGTCACGCGATGGATTATCTCATTTCTGACACCTATGCCCGCTATCGTCGCCTCATGGGTGATGAAGTGCGCTTTGAAGTTGGTACGGACGAACATGGCAACAAAGTCTTTAGCACGGCTCAGAAAAACAATATTCCGGTCGAGGATTATGTTCGTGAGAATTCTGACAAATTCCGTCGTTTTATCGAGCGCCTAAAGATCTCTTACACAGATTTTATCCGTACAACTGACCCCGACCACGTCCGTCGCTGCCAGGAAATCTGGCGTAAGCTTTCTGACCATATTTATGCCGCCGAGTATAACGGTTGGTACTGCGAAGGCTGCGAACGTTTTGTCACGCAAAAAGAATATGACGAGTGCGCTGGCGTTTGTCCTGACCACCAGAGACCTTATGAAAAACTTTCTGAAAAAAACTACTACTTGCGCATCAGCGATTTTAAAGATCAGATTCGTTCGGCGATCGAATCTGACGAACTTTTGATCTTACCGGAGTTTCGCAAGCAAGAAATGTTGCGACTCCTCGAAGACACGCCAGATATCTCGATTTCGCGCCCGCGCAAGCATCTCACCTGGGGCGTTCCGGTTCCAGACGACGAAGATCAAGTCATGTACGTCTGGATCGACGCCCTCTCGAACTATATTACAGTTCTGGGCTACCCTGATCAGGATATCTCGGATTTTTGGCCCGCCTCTGCCCAGTTCGTTGGGAAAGATATTCTCCGTTTTCATACGATCACCTGGCCAGCGATTTTGCTTGGTCTCGGCCTACCCTTACCGAAACGCGTGGTCTCGCACGGCCATGTCCTCGCTGGCGGTCAGAAAATGAGCAAGAGCATTGGCAACGTCGTCGATCCGATGGAGGCGCTCGACCGCTATAATCTCGATGCTTTTCGCTACTATTTCCTGCGTCATATCGATACTTTCGCCGATTCAGATTTTACTTGGGAAAAGTTTGACCATGCCTACCGCAATGAGCTTGCGAACGACCTAGGCAATCTCGTCCAGCGTCTCGCTACTCTCTGCGCTAAAAACCACATTCCCGGCGCTCCGCGTTCTACGGCAATGGCCGACGAATATCTTGCCCTGATGGATAAGTTCGAGTTTAATCGTGCCCTCGATTATGTTTGGAAGCAAATTCAGACCCTGAATCGTTCGATTGACGAACAAAAACCTTGGGAACTCGCCAAAGCCGGCGAAACCGACAAGTTGCACGACGCCCTCTCGACACTGGTTGCTGGTCTACTCGAAGTTGCGCGCTTACTTTCGCCATTCTTGCCCGACGCCGCCGAAAGTATCGAGACTATCTTTACCGCCAGGGAAATTCTCCCGCCCGTCACTCCGCTTTTCCCAAAAGACTAACCTATCATATATATATATATATCTACCTACTAGAGGATACTACTACTGAGTGAGGCAGCGAAGGGAGCTAGAAGTAATACGGTAATAATTATGCC
>CAYXZG010000056.1:0-3317 GCA_964469535.1 uncultured Candidatus Saccharibacteria bacterium | reverse complement strand
TCGTCGTTTAAGATACTAAGCAAATCTGGTACGCTGTAGTTTCCGGTTAAATATAACTTAAAGATTCTTTGAAGAATATAGAAGCGGTCTGGGTCGATTTCAACGATTGGCTGATTATTTGAATCTCGCTTGTTCAAGTAGCCTTGCGGAGCTACACCAGTACAATGGCCATGCCTGTTTTTACTCCGCACTCCCCTAGTAACGTTCTTACTAAGGTCGATAGAGTACTGAGTAGCCATACTCGCTTCAACTCCGAAGACGATAGTATTATCTTCTGGGCGATATACTCGGTCGTTGGTATGGATTAGTTTGAGTTTACCCTCAACAAGTAATTGCTGAATAATGCCGTTCTCTTTCGGGTTACGAGCAAGGCGATTTGTTTGCCAACAGATAATACCATTAGCCTTGCCCTGCTCAATCATGCGTACCATCTGGTCGAACTTTGGGCGATTATTACATTTACTAGCCGAAGCTGCCTCTTGAAAGGTTTTGACGACTCTATAATTATTCTTCGCTACGATTTGCTTCGCAATGTCTAATTGGTCGGGGAGTGAAGCCATTTGACGGTCTTCTCCCTCAGTAGATTTGCGTGCGTAGATGATGAATTTTAAATCTTGTGGATTGACGCTTGTAATACTCATAAATATATTTCCTTATTTTAATTATCGGTTTTTTGGCATAAAAAGTATAGACCTTTGTTCTTCGACAGAGGTTAGAACGAATACTTAAAGGTCTATATTTATGGGGCACGAGGCTAATGCTTAAAAATCTTGCAATATGTGCCGATTAGCCGACGTGCCGTTGCTTCTTAGTGCTTGTGTGGCTTACTAAAATGGGATGTCGCTCATATCAATCTCGTCTAAATCATCGTCAGGGTTTGTCTCTGGCTCGTTTTGGTTTTTATCCTCGTCTTCATCTTGGAGACTCTCCTCTTTTAATTCATCTAGATATTCCGTTGTCATAGCACTTTCCTCGTTGGTGGCAGGTTTCATGACGACCACGGTTTTCAAAGACTGGCTCACGCCACTACCGAACTGTTTATGATGATATTCGTAGGTCTTTGCTACCAGTGATATAACTGCTCCCCTATCAAGACCCTCAAGAGCGTCCTTGCCCGTCATGTCCACTACTTTGGTGCGGTCAGTAAACTTGAACTTGAATCGCTTTTGGCCATCATACTCATTGAAGTTGGCTACGCCAGGGTTTTCATTACTTTTCCCGATTTTATTTTGTCTTACCCATGTTCTGATTTTTGACTCGGTAACTGGGTCATCTACAATTACCATGATAGATTTACCCATTGGGTTATCGTCTTCGAGATTTGCGAACGCCACCTTAACGTTTTTAAGTTTGATAATTTTTGGATCGTTTTCCATAAAGACTCCTTTTGTTTAGTATCGTATTATTTGGTGTTTTTTGGCCTTGGGCGAGCCTCTGGTATATAACATGTCTTTGCTTCCTTAATACGAGTTTTCCGCAGCTACTCGTCTCTCCACTCGGTATCAGCCAGCTCAATATACCGTTGACCGTATTTATAATAACCATGCTTGACATTGATACCAATTTTTTCTAGCGTTGTTCTACAGCGCTCTAATTGCTTACCAAGTGTGGCTGGAGATTTTGGCCAATCAGGATGATTGATTAGATAGCACCTTGCTTCGTCGTCGTCTTCATACCCTACAAGCCCACCGAAGACAAGTTTGATTTCATGTAGGTTGGACGCAGTCCCCTCCCATTTACCAGTTTGACTTACTAAGAGGCGGCAGGCTTGACAGACTAACGATGATTCGACTGCCATATCAGTTTGCCTATCAAGGATATACTGATACGCGTCTAGGAACTCTTGGCCTGAGTGTCCGTCCATACTCTCGCAAATGGCGTAGGACAGCCGAGCCCAATCGGCTAACCTTGGCAATTTTTCAAGTTTTACGAATGGTAAGAGTTTAAGGGCTTTGCTGAGGATGTTATATATACTGCCCAATAGGTACGGTTTTAGCCTTGCGAATTCAGAGTCTAGTTCAGACTGCGTGCGACGCTTGCTTTCCGAAATGCGGCTGACTTTAATGGGGATGGTTCGGTCTAGCAAGTCTTCTCTCTGAACAAGGGTCGATGGAATACCTGTAATAATTACCGGACGACAAACCTCACAAATCCAGTCTTCGTCATCTGTATAGAGCGATCGCTTGGCAAGACTTGCTCCTGTTGAGATTCTACATAGCTCGTCGCTCAATGACATTGACACATTGCTTAAATTGTCTAGTAGTAAAATAGTATTTTTGTTAGCTAGTCGCATAAGTTCCTGACCATTTTTGATTACTGGTAAACCACTTTCTAGCGACGAACACTCTACGAGGTCGACAATGCGTCTCGCTGTTAAGGTCTTACCGCTACCATTATCGCCCGATAGTACCAGTAAAGGCTTCGGTAAATCTGGAACATACAGACTCACGATATATGCCATAATTACGATCCACTCTCGGTCGTCCTTAAACTCCGACAGCAAGTTTCGTAACGGCTCAGTGCTACAATCCTCATGTCGTTCTGGCAGACATTGCGGTTTTTGGTGTCGGTGATGAAGAAAGGCGATTGGCACGTCTTGAATTGACCATTTTTCCGGAGTGATACTAACCGCATGAGCACCATCACAAACATCATACACAATCTCCATTGGGTTGCCTTGACAATCATTGGAGCGATAGAGACGAGTGTTTAGCTCGTGGTATTCGCCACCTGTCTCGGCTTCATAAACCAGCATTGTACGGACGATATCGACAATTGCGTCCAATCCTTGAAACTTCTGATATTTTTTAATAAGGTAGTTTCGCAACCACCTTTCAAACTCTTTAGACGTCAGCTTAATAACTTGACCGCCAGTTTTACCAACAGCAATATATGGCTCTTGCCGCTGGTCAGAAAATAGCGTATTCTGAGCTTTGATTTGCTCGACAGCTTCTTCTGCCAGAGTTTTTGGTTTATTTTCGGACGTTTCTGTCATGATTTTCCTCCTTGGAAAGGATCTTGCGTGAACGCAAGATCTTTGACGCCGTAAAACGCACGACCGAAATGGCGCAAGCGTATAGCTCATCGTCGTTGCTCAAATCTAGACCGATGGATGATTTTACGATTTTGCGTAGTCGCTTCAGATTTTTGGCATCAAAAACCACGTCCACGAAGGATTCCTTTCTTTGATTAAATTTATTTGTTACCGACTTTCGTCAGGTTGTACTCTTATTGTACGAGTTTATGGAAAATCAGCATTGCGTAATAATCGACCACCAGACTGAGGTCTGGTGGTTTTGGGCTCGCCGGCCATGCCG
>CAYXZG010000055.1:0-3363 GCA_964469535.1 uncultured Candidatus Saccharibacteria bacterium | reverse complement strand
TCACCACCCAATTCGCTTTCGCTCTTGGTAGTTGCCAGTGCTTAGGACAGATGGACTAGAAATAGATTAAATTCAGTTGAGCTTGTAAAACCTTTACAAATTCAGCTAGACTTTTCTCTATAAAATCAGTTGATTTATGTCTTAGTGAACCAAAAAGCTTCAACCACGAACTCTTTTTATTGAGTTTTGCATATGAGAAATCCTAAGCACTGGCAACTACCAAGCGGAAAATATGAAAACGTTGACGGAAAGACAATACCAGTCGATATGGAAGATAGTTTTTGGAACCTATACAAATCATACGGCTGGAACACCCAGTCTGAGTGGCAGAACGGATGGATCTATGGCACAAATAACGAAACGACTTGGGAACCACCATTCTACTACACATATAACGGCGTGTCGGTATGGCTAGAACTACCGAGTTCCGTTGAATGGGGTATTGGCGGTCTCGGCGAATCAGTGAGACTTTGGGCAAAAACTATAAGTTATGATACGACCAATGCTAACGACCTTCGCCCCTACGATCAGTTCATTTTTGCTAATGCGTTCCATATGGTTAATAGCGCTCAACGCCGCGATGCTTTTCCTCTTCGCTGCCTCACTCAGTAGTAGTATCCTCTAGTAGGTAGATATATATGATAGAGGTTATGACGCTGGAGAATCATGAAGGTCCTGCGAATCACGCGAACGACGGTAAGCATCAAGACCTGCGCGCGCACCAATGAGAAAGTTCCTCGCGAAATGAGCGAAGTGCGAACGGCCCGGAAGGTTATGGTCATCCGCTGGAGATATCGCGGAATTTTCTTCTGGATAAGCTGTGCGCTCAAACGGCGTCATCTCATCGATGAGGCAACTTTTGCCAGGCGCAAAGGCGGCTGGAGAGTCCGCTGCGGAAGGAGCTGGGCGCGAGTAAGTGCTCATGCTAGGATACGGTCCGGCGAAATATGAACCGACGCTAGGAGCGGGCGGTGGCGTAGGCGCGATTTCGACAAGGGCAGAAACTTTATCACAAAGATTCAGGGTAAGCTGATCGACAATGCCTTGAGTGACGACGGGTGCAGAAATAGCACTCTGGACGCGCGTTAATTCGCGAAGAACTGCGTTATAACCATCAGGTTGGTAGACAGACGGGTCGAGATCGGCGATCGTCGCGATGACCTTGCGCAAGTTGTCAAGGTCGGGTTCGGCAAAATTCGGTTCGGGTTGTCGGGGACGAGAAGAAGGCGCCGGCACAGAAGATGATAGCGGGGGGATTACGGCAGGAGGGGCTATGGGGGGGTTGATGGGGCAAGGGAACATAGCAGGTCGAAGGGACAGAGAAGGCTGAGGAGACTGAAAAGCCTGGGAAGGCTGAGAGGGCCTTGATAACTCGACAACTTTGGGGGTTTTGGAAGCTTCGGGTGATCTCGGGGATTTTTTTGGAGGCTCAACCGATCTTGAGGAGTTGGTCGAGCGTGAAGATTTAGTAGATTTTGGAGATCGAGCTGGCTTAGGTTGCTTGATGGCTCTTCTTAAGAAACGACTGATGCGTTTGGGTTTTTTGGGCGCAGGATCGGCAACCTCGCTCAAGACTGCACCATGATAGAAGAGTTGGTCAAGTTCGCTGTCCGAGAGCGAAATGTCGTCAGCCTCGGAGAGATTGTCAAAAGCGGCGAGTAGTTCGCTAGCCACATCACGGATCGAGACCAAGTCGGCTTGCTCGTCGGCGATGACCGATTCGGCATGAGCAATGGCGTCAGTTAAAGTCGCAAAGCCCTCACCTTCGTAGTCGGAAGCATGGAGCTCTTTGAGATCGGCGAGAGCCTCGGAGAGAGCGGCGCAAGTAGCAGCCCGTTCGGCGACTTCCGCCTGCGACTCGTCGAGTGTCTCCGCAGCCTCGGCTGAAGTGGCTTCGGATGGGGTGGACTCTGGATCTGATCTTGAAGGAGAAGTTGATGATTGCACCTGTGAGGAAGAGGTCGGGAGGACGAACTGGCTAACTTCGGTACCGTTCGAAACGGGCGGCAAGTCAAGGACGGAAGGCGGAACGATCGGTGAAGGCTCAGGGAGGCGCGGAAGACTGGGGTCGAAGTGCGCAAGGACGTCAAGCGTTTTATGGTCAAAGATCCCACTAGAAAAGGCTGCTTGGGACTTTAGCTCGGGAGCAAGGACTCCGTTCAGACTACGAAAATCGCCACCTTTAACAGTAAGCGACTTGAGCGAAGATGGCTGGCCGGCAAAAACGCAACCATTCTCGCTAATATAAAGTCCGCCGTCGAGAGTGAACTCAAGATCAGTTGCTGCGCCATCGAGGAATTCAAACACAGGGGATTCGGATGGGCAGGAAGAGGTGGCCTCAGCGTAGGAAAAATCGATTTTTCCAGATTGAAAAACACCACATTTGGCCCCACGGAGGCGTGCGCCGTTCACGTGCCAAACTCCGAAACCACGTCCCGCAAGTGCAATACCAGATTCTTCGTCAACTGTAATGCGGGCGGAGCTAATAAGATTAATCGTGGGGAGGTTGCTGCCTTGACGGCCGCGAATTTCCGAACTAAAGTTAATGCCGTCATGAGCGATGATTCCTCCGGCGAAATCCAGCGAGAGGCCGTAGGCTGCACCGAGGTTTGGCGAAATCATGATGGCGTAGGAGTCGGGCGCGAAAAGGCTAATCTCCTCACCGACCGTGACGGCGGTATAGCTGGCGAGGCCGGAGCTAATTGCGCCAAAAAGCCGTAAGGCGACGCTATCTTTTCCCATCGCAAAGATTTTGCCCTTACCGATCAGAGAAACTTCGCCGCTACGAACGTCAAAGACACGAGCTGCAGGCAAAGATTCGTCAGCAACAACGCAATGGCCGTTAAAATTGATTGCGACATCGTGATTGATCAAGATATTATCTTTGACAAAAATGTCATTCGCGAGGGTGATCTGGACTTTTCTGGCCTGAAGAGCGGCGATAAGTTCCTGGTAATTCCGAATCGAATCGGCATTGAGAGAGGTTTGGCGCCGAGAGCGCGTAATAGGGGTGACTCGAGCAGGGTCGCTCGGAATAGGTGGGGCGGGCGGAGCCGGAAAAACTGGTGGCGTGAGAAGCGGCCGGGCGATTAGCTCGGGAGCGGACGGAGTAGAGTATTTCTTTCGTTTGGGCTTTCTCATGTCACAAAATTACATTATATTACCATTGTATCACACATTATCTAAAATGTCAATGGTAAAATCATGATCCATCCACTATTTTTACCAGAACTAACAGGTACACAGACAAAACCCTCCAGAATAATCTGGAGGGTTTTGCGAGTTAAATATGTTCTAACTCGGAAACGTAGTTTCTCTTACGCCTCTTTACCAGAGCGGCGAGCGTTGCGGTAAGCAACAACA
>CAYXZG010000054.1:0-3420 GCA_964469535.1 uncultured Candidatus Saccharibacteria bacterium | reverse complement strand
ATCGTATTATATCTACCTACTAGAGGATACTACTACTGAGTGAGGCAGCGAAGAGCGTGAGCGCGGTGTTGACCGATGCTCGTTGCAGCAATTAGGGCGAGGTTATTAGCTATACCATAGTCGAGCGCTCCGCCAGTGAATCCACTACCACCATTAGCAGGAGCTCCGCTCCACATTCCGCCATTAAAACCGCTCTCAGACAAATAATTTTGGTGTGGATTATTACCGATAATGCCAGTTGGAATAGTTCCTGCTTTCATCAAATAGAATGGCATTAATGCACTATTATATTCAAAACCATCATCCGCCCACTCATTCGGTCCATGATAACTATTTGTGCGAATTTGCCAGCCATATTGATCGAGTAGTGCCCAATAGCTATCTTTAACCATGATCGGTTCCCAATACCCTGTTCCGGTCTCCTGGTTGGTAATCGTCCAGTTAGCTTTATTAGTTGGTAGTTGCCAGTGCTGTCTTAATGTGAGCGAGTCGTTTTATCATGATTGTCAACCCATGATAAAACTGCTAGACTTTTCTTTCCGTCAGTGCTAAAATTAACTTAGACGTAATTAAGGTTATTGTTGTTTGTCTATTATGACGACAACAATAATTTTTTGTTCTATAGCCGGTTGCGGCTTTTTGGTATGGCGCATGCGCCAGAGTAAATGCTGAACCAAGTTTAGAAACAAAGTCATTATACTATGAAGCATAATCCTCCTTTCCGCCAAATCGTATAACTCCCACCACTCAGAAGATTACACATCGAAAAAAGAAAAGATCCTAGCGTTACCCGCTCGCGTATCAGTATATAGCAAATTTCTTCCAAACTACAAGCAATAGAGGGATAAAAAGAAAAAATTGAAAATGGTTTTTGGTAAAGTGATAATTTTTATGGTAAAATGAAGGTATGGAAAGAAGTGGGACGGAACAAAATAATGTGGCTGGAAATCAAGCAGGTGCTTTTGCAATACCTGTTGCACAGATGGGCGAAAATGTGACACAGAGGACGGATGTGACTGGAGCTAGCGCTGCGACTAAAGTGGCGCCGGAACCTTTGGTACAGACAGGGAACTTGACGGATAACGTGCGTCCATTATCGACAGATGTGACGATTGAGGCTTTGCTCGAGGAATGTGTTAAACGGGACGCTTCGGACTTACATTTGCAGGTGGGATTGCCGCCGATTTTGAGGCTGGATGGGGTTTTGAGGCCGTTGACGACGTATCCTTTGTTGACGAATGAAATGGTGAAGAGTTTGGTGTTTGCGACGCTGGACGAAGACCAACAGAAAATTCTGATGAAGGATAAGGAGTTTGATTATTCGTTTGCTTTTGGAGACTTGGGGCGTTTTCGTGTAAATGCGTTTCATGAGAAGGGGAATTTGGCGGCAGCTTTCCGGCTGATTCCGGGTAAGATTAAAACGCTTGAGGATTTGGGGATTCCGGCGGTAGTGTCGACGTTTGCGGAGAGACCAGTGGGGTTGGTCTTAGTGACTGGTCCGACGGGTTCGGGTAAATCGACAACCTTGGCGGCTTTGATCGATAAGATCAATACGGAAAAAGCGGTACATATCATTACGATTGAGGATCCAATCGAATTTACGCACCACTCAAAACGATCGGTGGTGGCACAGCGCGAAGTGCATTATGATACCTTTAGTTTCGCGGCGGCGCTCAGGTCAATTTTGCGCGAAGATCCGGATGTGGTGCTGATTGGTGAGATGCGCGATCTAGAGACGATTCAAGCGGCAATTACGACGGCGGAGACGGGACATCTGGTCTTTGCGACCTTACATACGAATTCGGCGGCGCAATCGATTGACCGTATGATAGACGTGTTTCCGGCACACCAGCAGCCGCAGATACGATCGCAGCTGGCTTCGGTCCTAGCGGGGATTTGTTCACAGAGATTGGTGCCGAAGATTGATGGAGGGCGAGTGGCGGTGACGGAGATTTTGGTGCCGACGCCGGCCGTGCGAGCGGTGATTCGCGAGGGGAAGACGCATCAGCTTGACATGATTATTCAGACGGGAGTAGATCAGGGAATGCAGTCGATGGATCGGGAACTAGTGCGATTAGTGAAAGACGGGACGATAACGTATGATGCAGCGCGAGAGTTCGCGGTCAATACGACGGAATTTGATAGGTTGGTGAGAGGTTAATGCGACGATATAGATATAGAGCGAAAGATCGAAAGACTGGCAGAGCTGTAAATGGCACCGTGCAGGCGGACAATGAGCAAGCGGCCGGTCGGATTTTGGTTGATCAAGGTTATATTCCGCAGAAGTTGACGGCGGAAGATGAAGGGCTACTCTCAAAGCTAAAGAGTAAAGTAGGCACGAAGCAGCGGATCGTGTTCACGAGGCAATTTGCGACGTTGATTGGGGCGGGTTTGCCGTTGTCGACGAGCTTAAGAATGATCGCGGAGCAGACGGATGATGAGGCATTGCGGACTTTGGTGGAAGATATTTCGGCGCAGGTAGAAGGAGGGCGGACGTTGCATCAAGCTTTCTCGCGCCATCCAGACGTATTTAATAAAGTCTATCTGTCTTTGATCGCGGCAGGTGAGGCTTCAGGCACGTTAGACGTGTCGCTTGAACGTTTGGCGAGACAGCAAGAAAAAGATGCGGAAATGATGTCGAAGATTCGAGGGGCTTTGACTTATCCGGCGATTGTGCTGGTAGTGATTATTGTAGTCGTAGTTTTTATGATGATACAGGTGGTGCCGCAGGTGGAGAATTTGTATCATGATCTGAATGAGCCATTGCCGGTGGCGACGCAGGTTATGGTGGGATTTTCGCACTTTTTGGTGGGGTGGTGGTGGACGATTTTGCTAGTCGTGGGGTTTTTGGCGGTGTTTTTTGTGCAGTTTAAGCGGACTTCGGTGGGGGAGAAATGGCTGGCGAATTTTAAGCTACATGTACCGGTGTTTAAGAACTTGTTTTTGAGGCTTTATAATGCGCGGTTTGCGCGGACGGCGCAGATGCTGTTGTCGGCGGGGGTGCCAATGCTAGATGCGATGCAAATTTCTGGTGAGGCGATGAATAATGTGATACTCGAGGATCAAATTACGCAGGCAGCAACAATGGTACGGAGCGGAAAACCTCTCAGTGTATCTCTAAAGGGGAGGGAGTATATTTTGCCGCTGGTGCCACAGATGGCGGCGACGGGCGAGCAGTCGGGTAAGATCGATGAAATGCTTGGAAAGGCAGCGCAGATTTATGAGGATGAGCTTGACGAGAGGCTGGCAGCGATTCAGACGATGATCGAGCCGATTTTGATGGTGCTCCTCGCGTTGGTAGCGGGAGGGATCGTGGCGGCGGTGTTGTTCCCGATTTACTCGTTGGTATCGAAGATCGGTGCTTAGGCTTTTCCATTGCACCGAAGAATTAAATGAATTGTTTTGTAGCATAAGCCTTCT
>CAYXZG010000053.1:0-3434 GCA_964469535.1 uncultured Candidatus Saccharibacteria bacterium | reverse complement strand
CGGCGTAACAAAGAGTAGTTTGTAAGGAGAGGAGGAGATATGTCATTACAATCAACTGATCAAATCGCTGATCTTATCACTCGTATCCGCAACGCTATCATGGTCGGCAAAAACGAGGTTCGCATCCCGACCAGCAAGCTCAAGGTCGCCATCACCGACGGACTCAAGCAAGCTGGCTACATCGAAAGCTACGAAATCGAAGAAGCAACGCCACGCGGCACCCTCCATATCGTCATTAATGCTGCTGGCACGCCCGCTCGTATCACCGAAATCACCAAGATTTCCAAGCCTGGTCGCCGTGTCTACGTCAGCGCCGAAGACATCCCTGTCGTCAAATCCGGCCGTGGGATCGTCCTGATCTCCACCTCAAAAGGGATCATGACTGGCCGCGAAGCCAAGAAACAGCATCTTGGCGGCGAAATCCTCGTCAAAGCGTACTAGACTCGGCCCGCTTCGATTCGAACGATCCTAACGAAATTCCTCCTCGCAAGGGGAGGGATTTTGGTTTACACCCAATGAGTTACATCAAATGGTCTACTCCAAATGGTTTGCGACAAATGAGCTACATCAAACTGTTTGCGCCAAATTATGCCAAACTACGCTGAACTATGCCAAACCTTCAACCATAGTTTAGAGTTTTACCACCAACCCACCCCTGTTAGGCCAGTACGAAACCTTAAAGTAGGCTTTCAAGTTTGTGCTATAATAATCTTAATGAAAAAACAATCTTCCGATTCAAATCTTTATACTGTCAGGCAAGCCGCAGTCAAGCTCGGCGTCCCGAAAAGCAAAATCCGCTACTATGCAACCTGCGGCCTTATCCCTAATCTCAAACATTCCCGCAGCGGCTATCGACTTTTTAGCGACGACCAAATTGACTGGCTGATGACGCTGTTCAAATTAGCCAATGCCGGTTTTAGCATACGAGATTTAAAGAAATACGCCGCCCTCCATTTTTCCGCTTCTGATACTATCCCCGACCAAAAGGCCATGCTCGCCACTCAGAAATGCCAGCTCTGGCAACAGCTCGAGCAAATCCAGGACAGTATTGATTTTATCGAACGCCAAATTGAGTATCTCGAGCAAGAGTCGTCCTAGAACACTTTTAATGTTATAATGGTCTAGAGCAAAGAACGCATTGTATTTTCTGGAGGTGGTCAAAAATGGACGCCACAGCGAAATCTGTCCAACGATCAACCAAGCTGTCTTGCCCAGCTGCAAAGAGCTTAACCTAGTTCCTTAAAACTCTAACAAGGAGTGATAAAAATGCCAATCGCTGCCCCCGAGCAACAGTCGCCCGCCCCGATCTATCTGATCACCGAGCAAGAAATCGACGCTTACACCTTCGGCAGTCTCGAGCGCTCGATCCAAAAACAGTTTTCAGATCTCAAGTATCATCGACACCCTCAAGACACATTTTTGCCCTGTCTGCAGTTAGAGTCACTATCGGACCAAATTGAGACCACCAAATACCGCATTGGCCCAAACATCGACGTCATCAACGTCAACCTGTTACTGCCGCAAGAGCCGTCGCCTTTCCGTGACCCGCCCGAGAACCACCTGCTTGACGGCTCATGGCTAGTTTCGCATTTTGATCTCGGCTGCGACATGATTTCTCTCCACGCCAAGAACGCTCAGACCGGACGCGAGGCTCTTATCTTTTTCAACGCCCGCGACGAGCGCGATAAGCGGCTGCAGTTTGAAAAAGACAATACGAAGTTTCCGTCGATCGACTTTACCCTCCGGCCACTTGCCCCTACCCAAACCGGAATTGACCTGGTCAAAGTCACCATCGACACCGCGTCCAACCGTCCGTACATCGCGATCGAAAACTGTGCCGGCGAGCAAGTCCGCACCCGTATTAACACCTACAAAACGTTTCGTGAGAACGCTGGCACTTATTTCGATCCTATTGAAATTTATGATCGACACATCATACTCACCACCTACACCCTTGTCTAGAGTTCTCCCCGCCCCCTCTCCCGAGGGGGCTTTCCCATTGCTTCCATCTGCCCTAAGCACTGGCAACTACCAAGAGCTACTGTCGAGTGGACCAATCCTAGCAGCGGTAGTGGCAAAGTACAATTAGTCGATAAGTCATTCTACAAATGGCTAGACAGTTATGGTTGGGAAGTGACGAGTTGGGAGACTTATACTGGATCAAGAGTAGGTTTATCTTGGCCCGACGAAGCTGGTACCATTTCTTATAATATTGTCCTTAACCCATTTTATCTCTTTGGTAACACGACATTCTCGTCGAATCGACTCAGCATTCACGGCGCATATCCGTACTACTGGAGCAATACGCCAGCACCCAACTATTGGTCCGCTGGCTTTCTGGGCTACGACGGCTATTGGCTTACGCCAGCAGAGTATAACACTAGCCGAAGTGTTGGCACTCCTCTTCGCTGCCTCACTCAGTAGTAGTATCCTCTAGTAGGTAGATATCATATGATAGATATAATAATTCTTTACATTAAAACATCACTTTTTTTACAAAATCAATCTTTACAAATTCTATTATTATGACACAATGAAAGCATGGAGTTTTTTCGACTCTCGCGTTAGCTTTGCTAACTTTAATAGTTTACGTCAGTTCTTACCGTAATTTCGAGTCTTGGAGCTATGCTTCTCGACTCTTAATTAAATTTGTATCTGGAGGTAGCACCAATGAAACATCTTGTCGCAACCATCCTCAGCTTCGCCGTGCTTCTTAGCATCGCGATCGTTCCCGCCCAAGCCAAGAGTATCACCGCCAACACTGTCGAGATCGTCAAGCGCAATAGCTATGGTGACGGCAGGTCCTACGACGCCTACCCCGACCGCAAGTCCGCCAATGCACATCCGATCGCCTTCTACGTTGATCCAGCTGAATTCCGCGCCCGAGCGCAAGCCGAAAGAACCTACCGCCGACGAAACCATCGACGAAAAGCTTAACTAAGTCGCCAGTATTATCGGTCACGCCGCTAAGCACGTTGCCATTGCCGAGCAGCAAGCTGCACTTTGGCAGAAATTCGCTCCGCGCTACTTCGAGCATTACGACCAAGTCAAAAGCATGTATGGCCACCTCGAGATTTATGCCAATCATGCCGAGCTGTGGCTGCCCAGCCAAAGCAGCGACCAGCCCGAAAGCCTGCAGAGCTTCTACTTCAGCGAAAAGAAAAACAATACTTTGATTTCTGTAAATTTCTCTATAATTATAGCAAAGCCGAAGATATCGCCTCTCGCACCGATCCCGTCAGCGGTACTATTCGCGACCGCAGCTAATCCTATCCGTCCCCTAGCCCAGCTAGGGGACTTTTCTTAAGTGTTACCCAAAATCACTCTTGTTTTTACCCTTAATTCGTGTTAGAATTGTCCAGAATACTAAGTTAAGAAGGGGAAATATGAGTCGTATCGGAAAACAACCCATCGAAATTCCGGCGGGAGTGACA
>CAYXZG010000052.1:0-3540 GCA_964469535.1 uncultured Candidatus Saccharibacteria bacterium | reverse complement strand
GGTAATACTTATAGCCAGAGATCCATGAAAAGAGAAAATCTCGGGCCCTAGGGGTTTCAAAAGCACGCAATTTCTGCTACTCTGGAGTCAGACTCCGTGAGTAGTGAAATTTTGATTTATTTAGGTACAGTTGGAGCGTGATTAACTCTAACTGAAAGCATTATAGCACACGGAGTTTTAAATGTCAATACTTTTTTCACACTTTTTTCAAAATCACAATGAAATTCGACCCCAAGAGGCGGATTTTACAGAGGTATTAAGCTCTATTGCGGTTGTGCCTAAGATGTTGTATTTTTATGGAAAAATGCCTGAAAAACGTGTAAAATCGGTGGCGATTGTGGGTACGCGAAAGCCGTCAAAATATGGCGAAAAAGTGGCCTATGAGTTGGCTTTTGCGGTAGCGAAACGTGGAGCGGTCGTGATCTCGGGGCTGGCGTATGGGATTGATTCGATTGCGCACCGCGGAGCGCTCGATGCGGGCGGAGTGACGATTGGAATTCTGGGGACGCCAATTGATTACATTTATCCAAAAAGCCACACGCAATTAGCGGCGGAGATAGTCGAACAGGGCGGAATGGTGATGAGTGAATTGCCGGAGGGGGCGGAGTTTCAGCCTAAAACTTGCTTTTTGCAGCGGAATCGTTTGATTGCGGGGCTGGCGGACGTGGTGGTGATTGTGGAAGCGGCGGAACGCAGTGGATCGCTCAATACAGCGACACATGCGCTCGAACAGGGGCGAGAAGTTTTTGCGGTGCCGGGCGATATTACGCGGCCTACGGCGCAGGGGTGTAATCGATTGATTAGGCAGGGCGCGATGCCATATTTGGAGGCGCAGGACGTAATTGAGCTATTATTCCCTACTCCGCGCCGAAAGCGGCGACAGGCGATGCTGCCAGTGGGCGACAATGCGATCGAAACGGCGATTCTGCAGGCGATTTATGCGGGGGTAGAGCAGGGTGAGGAAATTTTGAAACGGAGCGGCGGGAACGTGGCGGAGTTTAATCAAAATTTGACAATGCTGGAGGTAAAAGGACGGATTAAGGGGTTGGGGCTGAACCGATGGGTGTTGACTTAGTGAAGATATAGTGTATAATTAGCGTTGACTGCGGCGTAGAGACTGGGAGGTCGGCGCGCTTCTTTATCGACTAGCTCACATTCCTTTCCTTCGCAACGACCCCTTCGGGGGCCGTTTTTATAGAGTCTGATTGTGATATCAAGCGCAGTGCTCGTCGATTTTGGAGCAGATTTCACGAAGCAGGTCGGGTAAGGCGGCTTTTTCATCGGGCGTAAAGCGGCTCAGGACGAAGTTGACGTCGCCGAGTTTTTGACGAACGGTGGGGTTCTCGGTGCCGAGGCGCAGGCGCGGAAAATCGGTAGTATGGAGATATTCGGCGATGGATTTGAGGCCATTGTTGCCGCCGCTTGAGCCTTTCGTGCGGAAGCGGAGCGTTCCAAAGGGCAGGTCGAAATCATCGCAGACGACGAGAATATTATCAGGCGAAAGTTTGTAAAAATTGAGGAATTCGGAGACAGCTTGACCGGAATTGTTATAAAAGGTTTGCGGTTTGATGAAGAGATGATCGCCCGATTTGAGCCAGAGGGCGTGAAACTTGGGTTTTTGCCAAGTTAAATTGTGGATTTTTGCATAGAAATCAAGGCTCAAAAAACCGAAATTGTGTCTTGTGAAGTTGTATTCGTTTCCGGGATTGCCGAGACCGATGATGAGATTCATGGATTTGGGGAGATGAGGCTAGAATTTATTGTTGATGGGGACGGGGAGGGTGAGGAATGGATTGGTCGGAATCTGACTCTTTGAGGCCGTTTTTGATGCCGCGGCTGATACTTTCGGCGAACGAGCCGGCAGCTCGGCTTGCGGAAGGAGTGAGTTGGTCGAGACCTTCCTTTGCGAGGGGGAGGACTTGCTGAGCTTTAAAGGCGGCAACTTCGCGCCCTTTGGCGAAAAGGAAGAGCGCGAGGGCGACAAGAGAACCGGCGATGGCGATAAAGCCGCCAGCAAGGTAGAACGGAACGTATTTGGCGGAAGTGTAGCCATCAGTGGCAGTATCAATCACATCTTGGGCTGGGCCAATAATCGAGCCGATTTTGTCGAGAGGACGATTGGCGCTGTCCGAGCTAGTGTCACTGGCGCGTTCTTCGGCAAGGGAGAGTTCGGTTTGGTAGTCGGCTAATTTGGCCTGGAGCTCGAAAAGCTCGGAGTTTTTGGCCGTCAAGCTATTTTCGACCGTATAGTAGCGGTCGCTAAAACCAAAATCTTCGATAAAAATGCGATCTTTTTCGGCTTCAAGCTGGGAAATTTCGCTGGTCAAAGTGTTGATTTTGATCTGGGTGGCGGTGATGTCGAGGTTGATTTCGGCGACACTACGGAGGCTAGGATCGTCGATTTGGTCGGGCTGAGAAGCAGGCGGGGTGACGATTTCGGTATTAGAATGGTCGGATTTTGCGTTGTTGGTCAAAATAACGCCGGTAGCGATCAACCCACCACCAATCAAGAGGCTGAGGAGAAAAATTACGAGCGAAAGAATCGTCAAACGTTTTTTATTTTTTTGATAGCTCGTCTCGTTTAAATATTGGGAGCTTTGGGGGCTGGTTGCGGGCATAAAAATCCTTATATAAAATTTGTGTTGCTGAGGGCAGGCAAGAAAAACTACCCGTTCAGGCTATTCTAATTATATTATAAAGTGCCTTTTTTGAAAAGAGTGATTAAAATATTGACTTTTCAGATTAAGTGTGCTATAATGGAGAGATAGGCAGTGTTCTGATGGGATTTTGAACGAGGGGACTGAGAACTTTGAAGAAAAGACAAACGGACGTGCTGGCGCAGTACGAGGAGGTGATTTGGGGAAAATTGACGCCCGACATGAAGAAATTGTTTCAGGCGATAGATTTGACTCCAGAGAACCTTTTGACGCTCTACCAGACGAGGATGCTTCGGTGGTTGCCGATCAGTGAGGAATTTGCGAAACAAATCGAAAGCGATCTCGAAAAAGAGATCGGAGATCTGGCGGTTGCTCGGATCGAGCCGGGGCTGGAATGGGTGTATCGCTTAGGATTGGTGATTCTGGGCGCGCCGTATTTTAAGAGTGAATGGCGTGATATTGGCGGCGTACGGCAGGGCGGATGGCGCGTGGTGGATCGGCTAAGAATAGTGACACCGGCGCTTGCGGACGACTTGGGTGAGACGTTGAAACGAGAGCTATCGGAAGATTTGTACGCGGTGCTAATGTGGCGGATGCGAGATGGTTTAGGGGTTGATGAAATCGCGAGAAGAAACCATCGTAGTACCCCCTGGGTTTACTGGAGAATCAATCGGATATTGGCGGAGGTCGCTTGCAATCAGGAAATCTGCACGGCGGTGCTGAATGCGATGATGAAGCCAATAGAAAGACGATGACGTTTGTGAGACAAAATGTGGCCCCTAGTTTACTAGGGGCCTACGTAGTTGATACTTATCCAAAAGAGATTTTGCACTTATGGTGGTCCCTATTGGGCTTGAACCAATGACCTTACGAATGTGAATCG
>CAYXZG010000051.1:0-3643 GCA_964469535.1 uncultured Candidatus Saccharibacteria bacterium | reverse complement strand
TTGCGAATACGAGTGATAAGATCGGCGATTTGATCAGTTGATTGTAATGACATATCTCCTCCTCTCCTTACCAACTACTCTTTGTTACGCCGGGGATCTCACCCTTAGAGGCTTTTTCACGGAAATTAATACGGCTGAGGCCGAAATAGCGCATGTAGCCACGAGGACGGCCGTCCAACATGTCGCGATTCTTGAGGCGAGTCGGGCTGGAGTTGCGTGGCAATTTCTGGAGACCTTCGAGGTCGCCAGCAGCCTTGAGCTCGGCGCGTTTGGCCTTATATTTTTCGTTCATCTTGCGGCGTTTTTCGTCGCGAAGAATAGCAGATTTCTTTGCCATATTATTTGCCCCCCTTCTCAAATGGCATTCCAAATGCTTCTAACAATTTTGTGCTCCCTTCTTTGGAACCATTTTTAATGATAAAGGTGATTTCGAGACCGTGAAGGACGGAAGAATCTTCAAAAGTGATTTCGGGGAAGACGGTCTGCTCTTTGATGCCGAGGCTGTAATTCCCTTGTTTGTCGAAGGAATTTTTCGGGACGCCATGGAAATCGCGGACGTGCGGTAAGGTAATGTTGATGAGACGATCGACGAACTCATACATTTTGTCGTTGCGCAAGGTTGTGAGATAGCCGACGGGTGCGCCCATGCCTTTGCGGATTTTGAAAGTCGCGATGGACTTCTTCGCCAGGCGAGCAGTCGGTTCTTGACCAGTGATTTTGCGCAAAGTAAGCTCGACGGTTTCGACGAAACGCTTGTCTTCGCGTTTTTTGCCGACGCCGCTAGAGATGACAACTTTCTCGAGCTTCGGAACTTGGTTGATATTCTCGAGCTTGAGCTCGGTTTTGAGTGCCTGAGCGATTTTGTCGTCGTAGAGCTTCTTGAGGCGTGGAGTAGTATTAGCCATTATTTATCCTCCTTTTTAAGGTTGGAGAAATCAATGCCGATGTGGACGCTCTTTTTGCCGCCCTTAGGATTAAATTGGGTGGCGCGAAGATGACGTTCGCGAACGTTGATATCTTTGAGCATGGCTTTATGATTTTGCTTGTCGACTTTGACGATCGAAGCAACTTCGCCTTTATGATCGCCAGCGATGACTTTGACGCGATCGCCAACTTTTAAACATTTAGCCATTATAGGACCTCCGGCGCTAAGCTAATAATTTTGTTAAAGCCGAGTTCACGGAGTTCGCGGGGGACTGGCCCGAAAACACGAGTGCCTTTGGGGGTTTTGTCGTCGTTGATCAAGACAGCGGCGTTGTCGTCGAAACGAATGGTGCTGCCATCAGGACGGCGGACTTGTTGCGTAGTGCGGACAATGACGGCTTTGACAACGGCTTTTTTCTTGACGTTGCCAGTCGGGCTGGCGTCTTTGACGCTACAAGTAACGATGTCGCCAACGCGGGCGTAGCGAGCACGCGTGCCACCAAGGACCCGGATTACGCCAAGCTCTTTGGCACCGCTGTTGTCAGCGACTTTCAGTCGAGTTTCCTGTTGAATCATTTATTCCTCCTCGCTTTCGCCCAGGACCTCGTCCTTCAGCTCGATGGTGCCATGAGATTTTTCAAGGACCTTAGCGAGTTTGTAGGATTTGGTCTTGGAAATCGGTCGACAGGCGACGATTTCGACTTTGTCGCCGACGCCCGCTTCGTTGTTCTCGTCGTGAGCAGTGTATTTGCGAGTTTTGGTATATTGCTTACGATAGAGTGGGTGAGTCTCTCGGCTGGCAATCGAGACAGTGATAGTCTTGTCGCGTTTATCCGAGGTTACGATACCCTGTAATGTTCCAGCCATTTTAGAACTCCTCTTTCTTAATAATTTTGGTGCGGACTGGGAGTTTGTGGCCAGCAAGGCGGAAAGCCTCTTTGGCTTGCTCCTCGGTCACATCGCTAATTTCAAACATGATAGTTCCAGCTTTGACTTTAGCGACGTAGAACTGCGGTTCGCCCTTGCCGCTACCCATTTTCACGTCAAGTGGTTTTTTGGTGACTGGGGTGTGGGGGAAGATGCGGATCCAGATTTTGCCGCCACGTTTGACGTAACGCGTGATCGCTTGGCGAGCGGCCTCGATTTGGCGGCTCGTGACACGTTCGTTGTCGAGAGACATCAATCCCCAATCGCCGAAGGCGACAGTATTGCAGCGGGAAGCGGTGCCGCGATTCTTGCCCTTGCGGACTTTGCGGTGGGCTTCACGACGTGGTGTAAGAATAGCCATAACTTATTTCTCCCCCTTATAAATCCATACTTTAACACCTACGATACCGGCGACAGTTGGCGCGTGGTAGACGTAGAAATCAACATCAGCGCGGAGAGTGTGTAGAGGAACGGAGCCTTCGATGAATTTTTCGCGGCGGGACATTTCGGCGCCGTTGAGGCGTCCGGAAACTTCGACACGGATACCTTTAGCGCCGGCGTTCATAGTCGACTGGCAAGCCATCTTGACGGCACGACGGAAATTCATGCGTTTGCCGAGTTGGAAGCCGATATTCTCAGCAACGAGTTTGGCGGAGAGCTCTGGCTTCTTGACCTCTTCAACGTTAATGCGGATCGGACCGCTGACGATTTTTTCTAGATCTTTTTTGAGACCGTTGATGCCTGCGCCTTGCTTGCCGATGACGGCGCCAGCTTTAGCGGTCAAGATCGTGATCGTAGTGAGATTGGCGCTGCGCTCGATGTTGATGCGGGCGATAGTCGGGCGACTATTGAAGCGCTTCTCGATCAGATCGCGGATTTTCGAATCTTCTACCAGCCAGTTGCGGAAGTCGGCTTTGCGGGTAAACCACTTGGAC
The DNA here is from genome assembly GCA_964469535.1 of uncultured Candidatus Saccharibacteria bacterium. Classification (GTDB taxonomy): domain Bacteria; phylum Patescibacteriota; class Saccharimonadia; order Saccharimonadales; family Saccharimonadaceae; genus Nanosyncoccus. Next base: position 857 of record CAYXZG010000051.1, on the reverse strand, counting down.
GACCAGTCCTTGCTGATCTGGAGACGATAAGAAACCGGGTTGACTTTCTGACCCATTACTTATTCTCCTTTTCTGCCGACTTTGTCGTTTGGCTCTCGGATGAAGCCTTGGAAGAACTGGCTTTGCTGTCCTTCGTCTTCTCATCACGAGAACCGGCTGCTTCGGCGGTTTCTTTAGTTTTCTTCACTTTCTCTTCACCGGCAACTTCTACAAAGATGTTGCTAGAAATTTTTTCAAAAGGTAAAGCGCGACCGCGGGAGGCTGGAACGTAGCGACGCATGCGAGTTCCGGCCGTGACAGAGATGCGAGAAATGCGCAGGGTCTTTGGGTCGATGCTGACGCCAGAATTGTTGAGCAAATTGGCGGTAGCAGATTCGATAGCCTTGCGAACGGCGCGAGCGGCGCGGCGCGGCGTGTTTTCGAGGATAACGACAGCATCAGCGACGTAGCGATCGCGAACTAAGCTAGCAACAACGCTAGTTTTGCGGGGTTGATTGTCGATTCCTTTCTCGACTGCGTGGGCAAAGTGAGTAGTCATTATTTACCTCCCTTCGCAGCGGCAGCCTCAGCAGCTTTCTTGCCGCCGTGACGCTTAAATTTGCGGGTAGGAGCAAACTCGCCGAGTTTGTGTCCGACCATGTTCTCGCTGATGAAAACTGGGACGTGTACTTTGCCATTGTGAACGGCGATGGTACGACCAACCATTTCGGGGGAGATGGTGGATTGTCTGGCCCAAGTCTTGATCACGGTGCGATCCTCGGCGGAGAGGGCTGCTACCTTCTTTGCGAGCTTGTAGTCCACGAATGGACCCTTTTTCAGACTCCGAGACATTATTTCCTCTTTCCTTCGTGGCGACT
>CAYXZG010000050.1:0-3703 GCA_964469535.1 uncultured Candidatus Saccharibacteria bacterium | reverse complement strand
CGAGATCTCCACATGAGTTCTCAAATTCATGTATTAAATCAAGTGGTGATATAACCAACATATGTCCACCTTCTAGGGAAACTTCAACTCCAGGAAAGACAACCGTATTAATAAGCTCCTCTTGAATTTGTTTAAATTGCTTCGCATCAAATTTGTCGTGGTTAGTAATAGCGATTACATCTATGTGCATGATTGCAATATATTGCTTCAATGTTTTAATATCAAATTCGAACTCAGCATCAGATACGGTGGGAGCTGTATGTATGTGTAAATCAATCGCCTTCGTCATATACTATATCTTATCATAAGTATTAGCACTCTGCAACTGCAGGTGCTAATGTTTATTTTTACTCTCCCCCTAGGAACTTTGTTAAAGCCGAACAAACCACGTCCGACCATCAATAAAAAGAAGTCCTTTGGGGCTTATTTTTATTGATTTGATTTTATTGAAGTCTGGGGCGAACAGCTTTAGCTGTTCGTAGGTGAGCAAGCAAGGATAATCTAAAATCTATTTTAGATTATTTGAGTCGACGCTCCGTCGTTGGGGCGAGTTAAGCGAAGGGGAGTCAGGTCGAGCCCTGACCAATACGACCAGGCGGAGGCATCTACCTAGCAGTTGTTCTGACATGTCAATTCAGCCTGCCTAATGACTGTATTCACTGCCTGAGCACTTTTATTTGGCGGGTAATCATACTTAATTAAAAGCTTTCTAATCTCAATACGCATTTTGGCTCGTACGCTACTTTTCCTGTCCCAGTCAATAGTCATAGTTTTATTTAAAACGACAAGCAAATCTTTTGCTATCTGAACCAGAATTTCATCCTTCATCAGCTTGCGGACTTCTGGGTCGTCGCCTAGCGCGTCGAAGAACGCCCTTTCGTCGCTTGTAAGATTATATTCATTTCCCCTAGAGGCATCTTTATTAATATCTTGTTGAAGTTCGATGAGTTGTTCTAGAACTCTTTCAATGTCAGCTACAGCCGTGCGATCGTTGTATAACTTAGTGATTTTCTCGAAACGCTCGGAGAATTTCTCTGCCAGCACTACATTCGAGGTAGCTACCTGCTTAATACTATTCTTGAGAGCCTTTTTTAAGATCTCGGCGGCGATGTTCTTCTGCTTCATATTTGCAAGCTTCTGAAGAATTTGATCATTGAGCAAACTCAGATTCTTGCCATGCTTTATCTCTCCAATCTGGATTAACTCATCATCAATGATGGCTTGTTGTAACATTTCTGCCACATCTTGGTTAATCTGACCTATATCAATTTTGCCATCGGGCTGCGTCAGCTTGTTAATGAAGGATTTAACTGCTACAATATACAAAATCTCCGCTTTGCTGTTATCATCTAGTAGACCGGAAGTAATTGAATATAGATTTTTTATATCTCTGGAGCATTTCTGGAAACGCTTGGTACGCTCCTCGGTCTCTAGGATAAAATTGGCACCTTGATTAATAAGCTGGTATTTTTCTTTGTTGCTCGCAGACTGGAAGCTTGAATAATCAAAACCATGGAAAATATTACGCATCATTTCTAGTTTATCTTTAATCAAATTCAGGGTTTCTTCGTTATCAATAATTTTTCCTTGGTCACGCTGAGTATAGGTTTTAAGAGCATCCAGCAACCATTGTTTAAGACCGATATAGTCAACGATTAGACCGCCAGTCTTATCCTTGTAGACGCGATTCACTCGTGCAATAGCTTGCATTAGGTTGTGCGCCTTCATCGGTTTGTCGATATACATCGTGCCTAAACATGGCACATCGAAACCTGTCAGCCACATATCTCTGACGATAGCGATCGTGAATTTAGAATCCGGGTCTTTAAATTCCGTTTCACGCTCAGCCTTTTGATTGCTGCTTCCTATTGCGAGCGCCATATCTTCTGGGTCATTATTGCTGGGAGTCATGATTATTTTTACATTTTCGCTGAGTTCCGGTCGCAACTCTAAGATCTTCTGATACAGCGTATAACCAGCGTTTCTAGAGTAAGCAACAATTATAGCCTTATTGGCCGTCATATTTTTACGGGTGTCATAGTGCTCTAAGATATCACGAGCAATCATTTCCAGACGAGATGGATCTTCGATAATTTGAGAAATGTTCGTCATCATGGTTTTGGAACGCTGAATCTGCTCGTCATCCGCCAGATCCTCGCTTTCCAGAAGCTCATAATACTCGTCGATCTGTTTAAGAATCTGCGAGTTTAGGCCGACTTTTGCCATTCTCCCCTCGTAGTAGAGCGGCACCGTAGCACCGTCTTCGATAGACTGGGTCATATCGTAGACATCGATTATTTCGCCGAAAACGCTAGTTGTAGAATGGTCTTTCGCTTCTACTGGAGTTCCTGTAAAACCAATATAGGTTGCGTTCGGGAATGCACCGTGGAGATATTTCGCCGTACCATATTTCTTCTCTGCAGTTAAGGTGTCTTGATCTATTTTAATAGTACCACCAATTCCATAATGGCTACGGTGTGCCTCATCAGCAATAACCAGAATGTCTTTACGATCCGACAAAAGGCCAGTTTCTTCCTCAAACTTCTGTAACGTTGTAAAGATGATGCCTCCAGCCTGCTTGCCCTCAAGTTTTTCAACGAGATCCCTGCGACTTTCAATTCTAACCGGTTTTTGCCTTAGGAAATCTTGACATTTTGCAAAAGTCTCAAATAGCTGATTGTCAAGATCATTGCGATCGGTTACTACGATTACTGTCGGGTTATTTAATTTCGTAATCATATTGCCAGTGTAGAATACCATAGAGAAGCTTTTACCAGAGCCCTGGGTGTGCCAAATGATACCAGCGCGACCATCTGTGGTCGCGAGGGTGCGATCGATAGCTTTTTTGACACCATAGTATTGATGATAGGCGGGGAGTATCTTTGCATCGTCTTGGAATAGAATAAAGTTTTGAATAAGGTCTAGCAAAGTTTCCTTATTGAGTATTCCGCGAATCAATGGCTCATGAGTATTATGGTTAATTACCTGCTCAGCAATTCCAGTTTTCTTCCATTCGTTGAATCGCTGATAGTTGCAAGTAATAGTCCCAGCCTTCGCCGTAGCACCATCTGAAATAACTAGGAATTGATTATAATAGAAAAGACTAGGAATGTGAGCATTCATATAGTTCTTAAGCTGCCGATAGGCATCTTCAAGATTGACATCCTCGCGTACCATGCTCTTAAGTTCGATAACTACTAGCGGGAGCCCATTGATGAAGATGATGATATCTGGGCGCTTTTTGCTATGCTCAACGATAGTGAATTGATTAACTGTAAGAAGGTCGTTGTTATCTGGATTATTAAAATCAATTAGATACACGCTAGTGTTGACTGTACCTTTTTCTGGATGATATTCCGAAACCGGCACACCACTATGAAGAAAACGAGAGAATTCTTTGTTATTGCGGATTACACTGTTTTGACTAAGATTTTTAATCTGTCGGATTGCTTCCTGGATAGTAGAATCCTGCAGGGATGGGTTAACTTGCCGAAGAGCAGAGAAAAGCCGATCCTCGAGAATCACATCGTGATAGTCGCGATTTATTTCTTCTCCAGCGACGTAGTCATATCCCTGTTCGCGGAGCATGTCGATAGTTGCCCGCTCAAGGCCATTCTCATTAAAATCCATTTTCATTCGTTTCCGTCAGTAGCATAAATAACTATTTGTCTGACTAGATTTCTACTTTACTTAAGTCTATTTT
>CAYXZG010000049.1:0-4012 GCA_964469535.1 uncultured Candidatus Saccharibacteria bacterium | reverse complement strand
CCTAAGCACTGGCAACTACCAAGAATTGGAACTGACGACAACACTAGTCCCGATAACGCAAAAACTTTCTACGATCTTCTCTTCGCCTATCAATGGAGTAGTACCGGCTCAACCGATCGCGGTAACTATGGACCAAATATTTGGTCTACATCCGACCGCACTTACCATATCTGGCTTGAACCGTTCTATGCTGTAAACATGGGGCAAGGTTCCTATTATAGTGGCGGATTAGCATATGTCGGTATAGGCTCCAGTCTTTGGAGCAACAAACCTTCCTCCGACCCGATATACACAACGATCTTCAGCCAAGACAGAAAGTACACCTGGCCAGCATATCATAATTTCTGGCGCCTCAACCTCTTTCCTCTTCGCTGCCTCACTCAGTAGTAGTATCCTCTAGTAGGTAGATATAATACGATAGATATTTTGCTTACTTATGGGTTAGAACTTCCACGAGGCAGCGAAGGAACCCCACACCACAAAGACTTCCATTGCCCCGAAGAATTAAACTCACAATGTTTGGAAATTGAGCCTTCTTTATTCTCTCTACATGGATGGACTAAAAGATTAATCAAGCTGATTAATCAGAATGAGACACCCATGAAGATGGGCTGTCGAATGGGTTCATCCGTGTAGAGAGAATAAAGAAGGCTTATGCTACAAAACAATTCATTTAATTCTTCGGTGCAATGGAAACCCCAAAAAACTCCCCCTTCCGGGAGAGTTCTATTTCCTAAGCCCGAGCTCCGCGATCGTTTTCTTATAGAGCTCAAAGTTCGTCCGCTCAAGATATTTTAAAAGTTTCTTGCGCTGACCAACCATCTGCATCAAGCCACGCTTCGCCATGAAATCATGTTTATGCTGCTTAACATGCTCGGTCACTTCCTTGATCCGTTCCGTCAAGATCGACACCTGAACCTCAGGAGAACCCACATCTTTCTCACTGCGCGCGAGCTTCTTCATCGCTCCAGCTTTTTTCTCTCTAGTAATCATATGTCCCCAATTATAGCACACCCCTCCCCCTTCTACAACCCCTATTTTTTAATTCTCCCTCTCTTGACTTTTCTCATCCCCCAAGATACAATCGACCCAATATGAACGATCCCCTCCTCACCGCAGAAACCACCGAGACCCTAAGCGCAAGAACCGCCGCCAAAACTATAAAAGCCGTCGAGCCCGCTTCCATCGTCATGCCCATACGCGCCTCCGTTGGTCGCCTCTTCGGACATCTCCTCTTCCTTTTTCTCAGCCTCTGTGACCTCTGTCTCTGCCTTGCCCTTCCGACCGTTCTGCTTCCTGTCTTCTTCACCTTTACTAACGCCCTCATCATCTCCGAGACCTTCGTCCTCGCCGTTTGCGCGATCATAGCTTACCTTCTCTTCTTCATCTCCGCCTGCGTTTCCGTCGCACTCAATTTCCGCGCCTCTTCGACCTTCATCGACGACGTTCCAATCGCCCGCTCGTCTTGGTTTTTTCTCATCTTTTTCTCCGTCTTGACGTTCGCCTGTTCGCTCACCGTCCTCTCCCTCCACGCTTCGCTCGCCTAGTCCCCTATTTCGAGCTCCGCTAAGGTCCGCGCCTCCTCGATCCGATCTTCTCCGATCTGTGTTCTGCGCAGCGCCGTCAAATACCCCCCCACTCCCAGCGCCTCGCCGATATCTTCTCCTAGTGCCCGAATATATGTTCCGCTCGACACCTTACATCTTATCTCCAGCTCTGGCCACTCATACCGCAAAATTTCGATTTCATAGATTTTTACTTTCCGCCTCGGCATCTCGACTTCCTTCCCTTCTCTTGCCAATTTATACGCCCGCTGCCCATTAATCTTCACCGCCGAAAACGCCGGCACCTTCTGCTCGATCTCCCCCACGAACTCTCGCACCGCCTTTTCCACCTCTTCTCGCGTCAACCGCACAGTCTCCCCTTCGCCAGCCACCCGCAAAGTTATTTCCCCCTCTGGATCTCCCGTCGTCGATGTTGCTCCTAACCGTATCGTCGCAATATATTCCTTATCTAATTTCAAATATTCATTCGCCAGTTTCGTTTTCTTTCCCGTCAAAATCAACAAAAGACCCGTCGCGAACGGATCTAATGTCCCTGTATGCCCTACTTTAATTTTCTTGCGTTTATGTCGTAATTGACCATCTTTCCCCCGAATTACAACCATCTCCGCCCCCTCCGACAGCTTTCGTCGTACTCTCGCCACCACTCCAAACGAACTCATCCCCGCCGGTTTATCCACCAACAAAACTCCCTCGCTCGGAATTTCTATTTTATCCATATCCCTATCTTATCACATTTCCGGCGGCATCTGTACCGGCGGCAAGACCGGCGGCATCATCCCCGGCGTCGCCGTCGGCGCTGGCGGTGGTGGCAAAATCGTTGTATTAAACGGATTTTCTACTGGTTCTGCTATCGATGGCACCGCCGTAGCCGTTGGCGTCTGCGACGTCATCGTCGGAGCCGCTTGCCCGGCCGTCGGAACTGTTTGTCCAGTTACCGAAGTTACCGATCCAACCGTCTGAGTCACCTGTCCAGCCGTCGGTGTCGTTTGTCCAGCCATCGGAACCCCCGGCGCCATTCCGTTCATCATTTGATTACTCAGTTGTGCTGTTGGCTCCGCCTCCGCCAAAGCCTCCTCCAGCATCTGCGCATAATCTTTTGCCTGCTCTGCTTGTTCCGCAGCCGGCGTCACCACTGGCATCCCCGTCGCCACATTCGCGATGTTCACTACGTTCGCCCCACCCGTCGCCACGTCTGCAGTGTTCGCCACATTCGCCGCGCTCGTCACACCTGGCGTCGCCTGCGCCCCCATATTCCCCGGAATTACCGGCTGTACAACCACGTCCTCCGGCGCTACCTGATTCTCTGTCGTCATCTCCGCCGGCACTGGTCCTGTCGGAGCTGCCATTCCTCCTGCAATCTGCGCCGCCGGGTTTTGTCCCACCAGATTTTGCCCCACCGGAGCCGGCCCAACCGAGTTCTGTCCCGCCATCTGAGTTTGCGCCGTCATCCCCGCCGTCGGTTCTCCTTGCGGTTTCATTCCTACTACCCCCGTCCCCAAGTCTTTCACATTCGCAGAAATTAACTGCTGATCCGCCCCCATTGACATCAATTTCGACGCTAAGCTTAAAGTCTCCGAAGTTGTTCGGTTATTAGAAAACCTTTCCGTCGCCGCCACAATACCCGTTAAAAGCGCTGTCGCCACATCCGCATCTAGCGTCTTATCCGACCCCTGAATCACAAAGATCAGCTGCGTCACCATCTCGCACACCGAGCTTGCCGCCGGATTACTCCATTCGATCTCACCAAACTTTCCCGGCACTCCAGTCGTAATATCTACCGCCGAAGCGTCGTGCATAATCCGCCCGTGTTCCTTCAAAGCCACGTCAAGCTCATTCGCCGACGGCACGTCCAGTGCAATTACAAAATCCACGTTATAATCACCGTGCGAAAACGTCAAGTCATTTTCCGTAATCGTCGTTTTATACGGCGTAATATATACCCTAACGAAATCACCCTCTAGCTTATACCGCAAATGGTCCGCTTTTTCCTTACTCAAGGAAATAATAAAATCTTGAAGACTATCCGTATTCTTCTCAAAAGTTGCGTCCGGCCGCAAGAACTCCAGCGCATCTGGCGTTGTTCCCGAATAAATCGCCGTTACATGCTTCTGTTGCATATCCAAGAAAATTGCTAGTCCAATTGCCGCCGCAATATCATCAACCGACGGATTTCGCGACAAGGCCACCAAAATATTTTCCGAGTTCTTCACCTTTTCCGCAATTTTCCGCACAAAATCATCCTGCGCCGCCTTCGCAACCACTGGCGTCGCACCATCCATCTTCTGTTTTTCCGTCTTCTCGTCTTTCATAACTTTATTTCAATTTTTATGTTTAATTTATTTTACATTCATACTAGCACACATTTCTCGGCTTGTCAATCTTCTTCTTTGTTCTCCCTTCGCTGCCTCACTCAGTAGTATACACATACACACATAATAATGCATATA
>CAYXZG010000048.1:0-4171 GCA_964469535.1 uncultured Candidatus Saccharibacteria bacterium | reverse complement strand
CCGCAACGAAAGCCGCTCTCGCTGAAGGTATCGTTACTGGCGGCGGAGTCACCTCGTAAATCTCGCTGGCAGCCTCAAGGCCGACAATTACGGCGCCCAGATCGTCAAAAAGGCCCTCACTGCGCCATTTGTTCACATTATGGAGAACGCCGGCCTGAACAGCCAAGCCCTTCTCGCCGAAGTCGAGAAAGCGAAACCCGGCCAAGGCATTAACGTCATGGCTCCAGAGCAGGGAATCATCGATCTTAAAAAAGCCGGCGTTATTGATCCTGCGAAAGTCACCAAAGAAGCCGTCCAAAGCGCGACCAGCATCGCTGCCACCGCTATCACGATGGGCGCTCTCATCGTCGACATCCCCGAGAAAACTGCTCCTGCCACGCCAGACATGGGTGGTATGTACTAAAACTCCACTATTTCACAGCTCAAAGGAACCCCCTCAAACGGGGGTTCCTTCTGTTCTCAACCAAACCTCCTTATGGTTGTACTACCGAATCGCCTTCATTAGTCCAGCATGTTTGTCCCGCATACGCTTTCCGCAAATCCTCCGTATTATACTCATCACAAGTCGGCACGCCCTGTCCACTAAAGGAATATACCCATTCCGCCTCTGGACTCACCCGATAGAAACTCGAACCGTATCCTCTCCTCCGTACCTCAATCGTTTGGTACGGCGCCACCGAGCTATTCCGGATATCGTCTACCTCCGCCACTAAATAATCAACTTCCTCGCCCGTCGCTTCCTCAAACACTCTCGACAGCTCATTAGCAAGCTCCGCATCCGCCTTGTCATACCAGTCTTTATAACTGCAATACATCTGCGGCGCATTCCATAGTCCACAAACCACCCCACTTTCATCATTCACAAACGTCGTCCCGACTGAAGCGACAGCACTCGCCGTCGTGTAGTATTCGCCCGTATCCACAAAACCGCGTTTTTCTAACACTTCGCCCAATTCATCCATCCAATCTACGCTAGCAATCTTTTCCAACAATGTCGGATTCTCAGAATATTCCATCTTGAATCCGTACCCCCGATTCAGCTGAATCGCCGTCAAATACCCCTCTGGCTCATACGGCACCATCACGTCATACACACTATCTAATAAGTTATACGGATCCAGCAATTCCGCCGCCTTCGCTTTCACCTCCGCAACGACCTCTCGTACCTGCGCATCCTGCGCTAACAACGCTGCCGCCGTATCATCAGTTTTTTCGTCATCACCCGTCGCCGTATCCTGACATTCCACAGGGGTTTCCTTCGCCAACATTCGCCAAGTCAAAAGTCCACCCAGCGCTATCACCAGTAGCACCAACACCCCCGTCGCAATCTTCCATCCCGTCTGTTTCTTCGCAGAACTCGGTTGAACCTTGACGCCCGCCCCGCCAGCGCCCGTTCTATTAGGCATGCCAGCATTCGTCCCCTCCGAACGTTCCGAGCTCACCGCCTCCTCGCCGCCAAACTCAACCTCATTTCCCATAATTCACTCCGTTTATCCTTATTTTCTCCATTATATCATCCAATCGTGCTATAATATACAAAACCACCAAAACAAAAACCAAGAAAGGAAATCATGCCACAAGATCCCCAAAACCCTCAGGCTCCGCTCGAGCCGCCAGTTTCACCAACACCATCAACTTCGCCGGAGCCGCTCAAATCTCCCTCTCCCGAGCCGCTCGAAGAGCCTGCTCCTCGCCCAATTATCAAATCTTCCGATCCTGCTCCTTCGATTAAAACTCCCAAAAAATCTGGTAACAAACTTCTCCCCGTCGTCATTATTCTTGCTCTCCTCACCCTCGCCGGCATCGGCACTAGCGTCTTTGCGTTCATCCAAAGTTCTCAAAAAGATGCTGAAATCTCCGATCTGAAAGATCAAACTTCCGAAGTTTCCGACCTAAAAAACCAAATAGCCGAAAAAGACAAGCTAATCGCCAGTCTCAAAGCAGAAAAACCCGAAGTCCCCAAGGATGATGAATCTACAACTCCGACTACTCCCCAGACCAACTCTTATAGCCTCTTCGCCGACAACCTAGCCAAAAACTATTCTGTCTCCGTATTTGGCCATTACTATCATTACACTGGCAGTGATAATGTCGAACGCACCGTTCAAGCCCGAGTCGACAAAAGCGGCCACCTCGCCATCACCGAAACCGACGATAACGACAAGATTATCGCTGAAGCCGATGGCGTCATTAACGTTTATTACATCCACATCGGTAACGGCGGTGTTCCTTATTTCTACATCCTTTACAAGGACGGAAAAATCTCCAGAATTTCTCTGGCAGAAAATGGCAATCGCACTATCGAACCCCTCAACGATTATAAAGACATCATTTCCGTCGTTGAAGGCACTGATCTCTTTGCTTACCTTATCGATATCAACGGCAACGTCTATCAAACCTTCTAATCCTCAATAAACACCATCACTCCCAAAACTCACCCCTCCGGGTGAGTTTTTCCTAAATAAGCCGCACGGCCGCCATTATCCGCCCCTCACCTCAAAACTTACGATTCTCAGAAACTTTCGCATTTTTTCAACTTTTTCCCACCACTTTCGTCCAAAAATTGCAGGTTTTTCCCACCACTTTCAAAGTCCACCCCTGTCGGAGTGGACTTTAGCCTCAAAACCCTTCGCTTCCTAGCTTTTATGCTTTATCTTCCATATTGCGCGCGATCATCCGCCCAACGGTTCGGATCATAGACCGTCCCCGTGAACCAAACCTCACCGTTCGCTTTGTCCCGCACCATATACATAAACGGCCGACTGATAGAAACCACAATGTTCTCCGCGCTCGGAATCGGCCCTGGCCCCATCGCCATGCCGAGACCACCGATCGCCGTCACTGCCGCCGCTCGGATCCCCTCCTCAGAGAAATCAAATTTCGTCTTGTGCATCGCCGCGTTGACAAAGAACCCGTCCATGATCCGCGACAGCTCCGCCTCCCCTTCCTGAAACGCTTTCGTCACGCCTAGCGCTTTCAAATCCGTGAGCAGCTCCGATCCGCCATCGATTCCGAACTTCGGTATATACGCCCTAAACGAATAATTATAGGTATTATTTTTCGCCTGCGCCGGCACCAAGCCCTTCAAAAGCGTATTTACATCTTCGTTATTGACATTTTCTACATATTTCGTCAAATCTTCCTTCGGCATGATCGCCACAAACTGCAATCTCGTCCCGTTATATTCCTTCAAATCCGTCGCAAACACCGTCGCTTCGTCCGCCAGATTGTAATACAAGCTCGGCTCGCTATCCAAACCATTGCCAACCGACACTTGCATCATTGTATATTGATCGTCTTCACCATCCGTCGTTGGGTCAAAATCGAAATATCCGCCAAATGTGTTCATTTTTGGAAACTCTGTTTCCCAATTCATGTCAATCGCAAGCACATTTACCAGCATCGCCGTCAACGCTTCGACGTCTCTATTTTCCATTGCTTGTTGGATCAGCCCCATCGTTCCGTCGCTAATCCATTTGTTGACATTCGCCGCCGACTGGAATGTATCCGTTTTAATCTCCGCGCCAAATTTGCTCTGCAAAGCCGTCCTATAATCCGCTTTAATCAGATCAAGCGCTCCGTCGCGCACCCACAGGGAATTAGCCACACTCATGTGATCCGCCACATTTTCATATTTTGGCACGGTTTCCGACCCAATTAACTGTTCGATCTGCGCCTTCGTCTCTCCATCCGCGCCTTCTTTTAACATCTCGAGAGCATACCGCACCGATAACGGACTAAAACATGAATTTTTCTCCTCGTTATGCAGTTTCAGAAACGCTAAAGATAGGTTATCATCCTCCGCCAATAAGTTCGCCGCCCCCGACAGCTCGCCGCTCGGCTTTTCCTCCGTCGGATCCTTCTCGACTTCCTCTCCATCTTCGGGCGTCTTCTCCACCGCCGCCATGTTTCTCTTCTGCAAAAACATCCCCGCCATTAGTCCACCGCTAATTGCGACCACTCCAACCAACGCCGCCAGTACCACGCATAGCACTTTCCAACTTCGGTCACCGCATCCCGTCGTTTTACTCGCACCCTTAGCATGCGTTGTCTTATTCTCAGGTGTCACTTCAGCACCATTTCCTTCCATAAACTCTCCTTATTGCTTGTTCTTATTGTATCATATATATCTACCTACTAGAGGATACTACTACTGAGTGAGGCAGCGAAG
>CAYXZG010000047.1:0-4317 GCA_964469535.1 uncultured Candidatus Saccharibacteria bacterium | reverse complement strand
GCGCGGTTCGGGACTGCGAGGTCGTCGGTTCAAATCCGATCACCCAGACCATTTTGGCTCTGTACTATCATTATCCTAAGGAGGTCAAGTGCCACAATCCGCCAAAAAACCACAGTCAAAGGGTAGCAACACTATTCGCTGGATTTCCTTCATCTTTTTACTATTAATTTGCAGTGGCCTTATCGCCACGTTAGTTATGCCGCAGACTCCGATCGAAGAAGTCCCTCTCTCTGATGTTATTGCTCGTGCGAATGACCCGAACGGCAACATCGCTAAAATCACCGTCGAAGGTAGCGAGCTTAAAATCATACTCAAGGGCCAGAATCACTATTCTCAAGTCTCACGTAAGGACCCGTCCGGTACTCTTTATGAACAGGGATTGGTCGACCATTGTCTCCAGCTCGAAGGGGAAGAACAGACCAAATGCCAAGAACAATATCCAGCGATCGAATATCAGGAAGTTTCTAGTTTCTGGGATTACGCGCTCAACCTTCTCATTATTATCGTACCGGTGATTGCGATTATCTTCTTCTTTAACTCCATGATGCGCCAGGCGCAATCTATGAACAATCAATCTATGGGCTTCGGCAAGGCCAAGGCCAAGGTTTATGGCCCCGACAAAAAGAAAGTCCTCTTCTCTGACGTTGCTGGGAATGAAGCAGCGAAGCAAGATCTGACCGAAATCGTCGATTTTCTCAAGGAACCCAAAAAGTACGAAAAACTCGGTGCTAAAATCCCACGCGGCGTCCTCCTCGCCGGAGAGCCGGGAACCGGCAAAACTCTCATGGCGCGCGCCGTCGCCGGTGAAGCTGGTGTGCCATTTTTCAGCATTTCTGGCTCCGAGTTCGCCGAGATGTTTGTCGGTGTTGGCGCCTCGCGTGTCCGTGACCTTTTCGCTAAAGCCAAGAAGAACGCTCCCTCGATCATCTTTATTGATGAGATTGATGCCGTTGCTCATAAGCGCGATGCGCGAGGCGGCGCTGGTCGAGAAGACGAACAGACTCTGAACCAGATTCTCGTCGAGATGGACGGGTTCGACAACGATTCCGGCGTGATCGTCATTGCCGCGACGAACCGTGTCGATATGCTCGATAAGGCTCTTCTTCGCCCGGGCCGTTTTGACCGTCATGTCAACGTTGCCTTGCCCGAACGTAAAGATCGCCTCGAGATCCTCAACGTCCACTTTAAGAACAAGCCGAAGACAAAAGACGTTGACCTCGATGCCCTCGCTGCGAAGACTGCTGGTAGTTCCGGCGCCGATCTTGCCAATATCGCTAATGAAGCCGCTATTACTGCAGCTCGCGAAGGCCACAAGGAAATTACGAACAGCGATTTAACGGAAGCTTTTGAGCGCGTGGCGATTGGTCCAGAGCGCAAAAGCAAAGTCATGAACGAGCACGAGCGTAAGCTCACCGCTTATCATGAAGCCGGCCACGCCGTCGTCGGACATGTGCTCCCAGATTCCGATCCAGTTCATAAAGTGACAATTATCCCGCGTGGTCATACTGGCGGCGTCACCTGGTTTCTTCCGCCCGAAGATCGCAGCTATAAAAATATTTACGAGCTGAAAGACATTCTTGCTCGCGCGATGGGCGGACGTATTGCCGAAAAATTGATCTTTGGCACCGACGCTATCACGACTGGTGCTTCGTCCGACCTTAAGAACGTCGCTGACCTTAGCAAAGAAATGGTTATCGAAGAAGGCATGGGCGCCCAGACGCGCAATCTTGTCTTTCCCGATCAGAGTACGGGCTATTATACTATTACAACCAGCAAGCCCTACTCCGAAAAGACCGCCGAACTCATCGATCAAGAAGTCAAAACCCTTTCCGATGAGGCAGCCAATCGCGCCGAAGCTGTTTTGAAAGCGAATCTCCCGATTCTCGATAAGTTAGCCGAAGCTCTACTCAAACACGAAACCCTCGAAGAAAAAGAACTCGCACCGTTGCTCAAGGATGCAAAACTCCCGGCTGCCGCCAAGCTCCATAATTAGCCAGCCGCTAAGCTTGAACTAGAAAAATCAAAGCATAAAAAGCCCGTCCTCCAAAGAGGGCGGACCTAATTTTCGTACTGCTGCGATTTTACGGTTGTGGTCCCGTGTCGTCGTGATCCTGGAACAAGTCATTAGGCTTGGTGCCTTCTTTGCTTTCTTTATCTGGCTCGTAACCTTTCTTGTCGAAAGTTACATGTATGGCAAAGAAGAACGTTACCCATGACAGGATAAAACCGAACATCGCCTCATTTGGAATTGACATCGGCATTAGCCGCTCCGCCGGCGTCGCGTCGTAAGTGATCATGACCCAGATCCAGCTCGCGGAAGAACCTATCGCGAGTAGAAAACTAAGGATCACCCCTACCATTGCCGTTCGTTTCTTCATGAAATCACACCCCTTTTCGCTTAGTTGGATCGAGCTGTCAGGTACTTCTGTTGTTGCCCACATTTTCGGACCAACAAAATCCCAAGCCAGTGTCCATTTCAGACACAGCCTACGTCCATATTATTATACATCATTAAAAATGTCAAGACTTACTCTACCCCTGATGTTGAGTTATAATGTATTCATGCCCGAGTGGCGGAACTGGCAGACGCGCTAGCTTCAGGTGCTAGTCTGAGCAATCAGGTGCAGGTTCGACCCCTGTCTCGGGCACCACGTTTAGACGATGAACGATAGAAACCTAACTTTCCGTGGCGTTAAGTCCACGTTTAACTGCTCTGATTGGTCTCAAGTCGAGCGCATTGGCGATTTTTGGGAATATGCTGCAAAGATAATCCCATGGACCGACCTAGTCGGATTGGGGTTTAATTGGACTGCCAATGGATGTTATTTTGATTATGCTCTCGGCACGCTCGAAGAAGATACTACGGTTCTCGAACAACTTCGCTCTGTGGATTTCTCGCCACTAGGAATTACGGTCGAACCGTGCGCAGTTATTTTATCGCCGCTCGATGAGTGGCAAACCTTCTCCGGCAAAGACAGTGAAGTCCAAGCGATCTATGAAAAAGCCGATTGTTATCAACGCAAATATGACTACGAACTTGAATATCTTGACGGAAAAGGCAATTTTTCTACTACTATCCATTTTATAGAATAGTCCCAGTCTTTTCTTATCTATAAGTTATGGTATAATAGAAGCAAGTATTTTTTGAACAAACCATAAAGAAGGGAAACTTATGTCTGGACATAGTAAATGGGCCACCACCAAGCGTCAAAAAGCCGTCGTTGACGCGAAGCGCGGCGCCCTCTTCACCAAAATCGCTAACCAAATCGCCATTGCCGCTCGCTCTGGCACCGATCCGAATATGAATCCATCTCTTGCTATGATGCTTGAGAAGGCTCGCCAGGCCAACATGCCAAAAGTCAACATTGAGCGCGCGATTGCCCGTGTCGCCGACAAAAGCGCTGCTGCTCTGATCGAAGAGACCTATGAAGGTTACGGTCCAGGCGGCGCTGGCATTATCATCGAGGTTGCTACCGACAATAAGAACCGTACGATGCCCGAAGTCCGCAACACTCTTGCAAAAAACGGTGGTCGTATGGCTGATCCAGGCTCCGTTATGTTCCAATTTGCGCGCAAAGGTTGGATTATGCTTGCTGAGAAAGGCGAAGATGCCATGATGACCGCGCTTGACAGCGGTGCCGAAGATGTCGACGAAACCGACGATGGCCTCGAAATCCTCACCGCTCCGAGTGATCTCATGAAAGTTCGGTCAAAGCTCATTGATGCCGGCCTCACGGTGACCGACGCAGAACTCAAATACATCCCTACCTCCAACGTTACCTTGGAAGAAGACGACGTTGCAAAGCTTGAAAAACTCCTAGACGCGCTCGACGACCTCGATGACGTCACCGCCGTCCATACCAATGCCGACTAATTCTTTATCCCATCTGCCCTAAGCACTGGCAACTACCAAGAAGCGGTGAAGACGGGAACAATAACTTTACCACTGGTAAGACATTTTATAGTT
Source organism: uncultured Candidatus Saccharibacteria bacterium (assembly GCA_964469535.1). Lineage (GTDB taxonomy): Bacteria > Patescibacteriota > Saccharimonadia > Saccharimonadales > Saccharimonadaceae > Nanosyncoccus. The sequence continues at coordinate 350 of CAYXZG010000047.1, read as the reverse complement.
TGTTTGCAGCTTACGGCTGGGATTCGGATGGACGCGTAGAAGGTTGGGCAAAAGGACCAGCACGGTGGTCAAATAGCGACTCCATGTATAATGTTGCTCTATCACCCTTTTTTGAACTAGGAAGCGGCTCCCTTGTGTCTAGTGGGCGCATCATCAATATCGCGATCAACGCACGACAATGGACAGCAACAGCGAGAGCTACTAACAAAGATGGACATCTTGCCTATTCACTCGTATCAAACAATATGACCAGTACATTATTACCCGCTTATGGATACACTCTTTACACTGGTTTCTCTCTTCGCTGCCTCACTCAGTAGTAGTATCCTCTAGTAGGTAGATATATATGA
>CAYXZG010000046.1:0-4546 GCA_964469535.1 uncultured Candidatus Saccharibacteria bacterium | reverse complement strand
GCAACCTCGAAGTTAACAGCTTCTTGCTCCACCATTGAGCTACCCGGGATTACTATTCTAGTATACGCCACCGCCCCGAAGTTGTCAACACCTCCTCTCCCATTCGCCACAAAATCTATCTCTACAAAATTCTCTTTGCAAAATTTGCCTTTCCACTTTTGGCTATAACACTTTTTCTTCCAATTACCACTTGATTTTCGGAACGATTCGTGCTATCATAAAACCAGTCGAGTTTGCCGACCGGCCCACTCCGCTACTGTATCCTGATTTTTTGTTTATTTAAAATATCGCAAAGCATCCTAAATTTGACTTTGAGACCCATTTGAGACTCATCTATTTAGAACAACGCCCAACTTCCCGAGGTCTCTCACATTGTTCGGTTTTTATAAAATCTACATTGCTTATCCGCAAGGCAACTTCGTAACCCTAATTCGTACACATTATGCATATCCAAATTGAAGATTTTTTCACCCCAGATAAAATTTATATCACTTGCGCTGTCCTTGCGATCGTTTTCTTCTTTTTGGTCTCCGTTCTCGCTGGTATCACGACTCGCCGCCGCCAGCGCGAAGCTATGGACCGTTGCCATTATCGCCCTCGTCGCCATCTCATGGTCGGTGATGCGCGCCGCTGTTTTCAACTACTTAACGACCTTTTCGGAGAAAAATTTTATGTCATCCCCGACGTCAGTATTCCTTCCCTCCTCAGCCATAAAGTTGGTCTCCAGGATCGCTATACCGCTTATCGTTTTATCGAGAACAAAACCGTCGACTTCGTCCTCTGTAACAAACGCACTCTGCGTCCCATCTGCGCCGTCAAGCTCGATGACGAAAGCCACTACGACAAATCCGATCCTGGCAGCGACCCCAAAAACATGGAAAAATTCTTCAAAAGTGCGCATATTCCATTCATCCGCATCCCTAAAACCGAAAAAATCACCCGTGAAAACCTCATCGAGCATTTCTCCCGCGTCATCTACGAAACCAGCCTCCTCAAGCCTCCTGTCTACGCCCGCAAAAAATCTTCCGCCAAGAAATCCAAGTCCGTTTCGGTCGCACCCTCTCAATCCACCCAAAACCGCCCCGATTACCTCTAGTGTAGAGAACCAACGCAAAAAACAATTCACCAAAAAACCGCCCCCAGATTTCTCTCTAGGAGCGGTTTTAATCATTCATCCTCGATCACTGACTATTTAGCAATCGTCAAAGAAATCTTGCGGCCTTCCTTATCGACATCAAGAATCTTAAACTTCTTCCGTTCGTTCAGCGTAAACACCTTTTCTGGATCTACATCGTTGCTATTCCCCAATTCAGAAACATGCACCAATGCCTCAACCGCCGGAGAAATCTGCACGAAAGCACCGAACGGCGTGATCCGCGTAATCGTTCCCTCGACTTCGTCACCCCGCTTCAATCCCTCGGCCTCAGAAAGCCACGGATCTTCCGTCAACTGCTTCATCGAAAGCGACAAACGCTCCTTGTCGATCGCGATAATCTTCGCCTCGACCGTCTCACCGACTTTAACATAATCCGATGGATTGTTTACGCGTTCCCAAGAAATTTCCGAGATATGGATCAACCCCTCAACCCCATCAACATTCACGAACGCGCCGAAATCCACCACGCCAGTCACCACGCCCTTCACCACGTCACCAACGTGCAATTCCGCAAACCTCTCCGCGAGACCATCTTTCACGGCTTCTTTCTCAGAGAAGATTAGCTTATTATCTTTGCGGTTAGCATCCAAAACGCGTACGCGCATCGGCTTTCCAACCAGCGAATTCAAGCGCTGCAAGATCTCATCTTTATCTGCTGACCCCACGCGTGGATAATGTTCCGCCGAAAGCTGCGAAACCGGCAAAAAACCGCGAATACCTTCATATTCCGCCAAAAGTCCACCCCTGTTTGCATCAAATGGCGTCACTTCAATAATTTCCGCCCCGTCGAGACGAGCCTGAATTTCATCCCAGCCCTTCTCTTTCGCAGCTTTGCGTAGCGACAGCAAAATACTTCCGTCGCCCATCTCCGCCTCAATCACCGACGCCGTCACCTCGTCGCCCACGTTCAAGTTCTTCGCAAACGACACTTCGCGACGCGGCACCACACCAATTCCTCGCGCACCGAGATCAATCAAAATCTCGTGCTTACGGATCGAAAGCACTTTACCTGTTACGGTCTCCCCGACTACCGCACGATTTACGCTCGTTTCCGCCGCCCCCGCGAGCAGCTCATCCATTGTTAGTTTGGCTTTTGCCATAATAATTATATATTCCTTTCTTTAGACTCGTTCAGAACCCCAGAAAAAACAGACCAACCCCACATTCTTCCCGCCACCAGGTACAAAAGGCACCACTTCCCACCTATTTCTGGACTTTTCTGAACGAGCCCAAAACTTATCCTCATTATACCAAACTCGCCCCTATTCGTCTATACTTATTTTGATCACATTTTTTGATCACACCATGGACAAAAATACTGCCCCTGTTCCGTTTGGTATCGCGTCAATCCGCATTTCCGGCATAATGACCGTCGGTGTAGCCACTCCCTATACGTATCCATCTCCGCCTCTACAAACTCCTCATCATACCGCACCCCGCATACCTCGCCGTACTTTTCACACAATATCTTCGCCTTTTCCCAAGCCTCCCGCTCCATTTTCAGCCTTTCTAGATCCAGCTTAAATGTCCTATGTCCCGACAGCGCATGTCCAATTTCGTGCAATAACTGCAGTTTTAAATTATTCTCATCCCAGCTTTCCCCTTCCCGTCCAGCATTGATCGCGCTTCCGCCCCCTTCTCTCCTCTCAAAAACCACCGTTCGCACTGGCCGATACATGAATTTTCGCCCTTCGCGAAATCTTAGCTCCAGAAATTCCCCCCGCATTCGCTCCACAAACTCACCAAACTCCATTTTACCTCCAACTTCCTCAATTATATCGAATCTTCCATTTTTTACGAGCAAAAGCGCAATGAACAAAAACAGAACAGGCAAAAGCGCAATGACCAAAAGTGTAAGCAAAAACACAATAACCAAAAGGCATAAACCCCTGTCATCAATCACAAAAGTCGGCTGTTTTTAGCAACCGACTTTTCTAAATCTCATTTATCAAATGTTCAGCAATCTAGAATTACGCAACATTCTTTTTCGCTGGTCCACGGCGAGAAATTCGTCCACCCTTCGCTCCCGCAATCCTCGCAAGAGCCGGGTTTGCCGCAAAACCGCCAGTATGACCATTCTTGCCGCCCTTGCGACCGATCTGAGAGTAAAACTCCTTGCCATACTTCTCGCGGTTCGTCTGTGCAGCCTTGAGGCCGCCAGCCTTCGTTCCTGACATAGCATGTCTCCTTTTCTGCCCACCTTTGTTTTGTAAACACCACCCTTATCAGAACCTGCTCACCGTCCGAACTAATCTGTTCGTCGAACCTTTTGGCACGATTCCCCGGATGTTACGACCATTTTAGCATAGCGTTTTCAATTTGTCAATAGTTTTTTCATAAAAAGTATGATCTAATTTATGCTTTTATGAAAACTTCCCAAACACTCACACCCGAACACCACTAAAAACCATTTTTTATCCACCCGAACACCCGCTTTTTATCCACTGTGTATTATTTTTGGTTCCAAACCCAAAAATTGTTTATTCAGCCCCACCTTCATCCATTACCCCAATACGTTACGCCCGAACAAAGCCCGCCGGCTTTCAGACTATTTTCCCGAACAAGAACGCCCTACCTTTTCAAATAGCACCCGCAAAAAACCGAACATAGCGTTATCTCTTTTTCACACCTGTGGAAAACGCCCCTTTACATTATGCATCCTGTGATATATAATAGAGAAGAAATTTGAGTATATACCTGCGAGGATCCTCAAATTTCCAACTTCCACCATACTTCCCGTCATCATTGTCAGCATATTTTGCATTAAATCTTTATCAATTATTCGCCCTGTTGGGCGTTTTTTGATTTTACTATTATTGTTATTTTAATATGTCACACTAACGGCTTTTAACGCACGACTTTTGCCCTTCTGAGCCATTTCTAGGCCCTACAAGGCACTCCAAGGCCCAAACATGAGTATAGGGTGCGTTTTATTTATTCACAAGCATTATAGACGCTCCTAGCGCGTCATATGCACAGCTCTACTGGTCCGAACTCTACATCCCCGCCCACAATGACCCTGCTACCGCCTCCAGTCCTCCTCACTATCACCCTGCCCTTACTTACTGTTCCACTTACATCAACCATCAATTCGCCGTTGTCTGACTCGAAGATTCCCAAGTCAAACGCCTCACCTGGATCCGTGTCGGCTGACCAACGGTCATAGACAAACTGACCAATGGCCATAAGCCCCCGCTCACTCAGCGGGGGCTTAACTATGTTGAACCTCAGTAGCCTCATCAAAAAATCCGTGGCACCAACGTGCTCACGGATCTTCTCTCCGTCATCTCAAACAAAATTCAAATTGCTTTGGATCATTGTTTGAATAACGGACTTTTGGTGGAGTAACAGGGATTCAAACCCTGGACCTCCGCCTTGCAAAGGCGGCGC
>CAYXZG010000045.1:0-4586 GCA_964469535.1 uncultured Candidatus Saccharibacteria bacterium | reverse complement strand
GGGGCTACCAGGATCGAACTGGCGACCTCACGCCCCCCAGGCGTGCGCGCTACCGCTGCGCCAAGCCCCGACCCCTCCATTCTATCACGCAACTTATCGATTGTCAGGCATAAGTTCTATACTTTCCCCCACGCCAAGCGGCGCAAACTCGATTTCCATCTGACCACACGCTCCGCGCAACAAATTATTATAGATCGTTTTGCCCATTTCTGACAAAATCCCGTCGTGCATCGGAACAATCACGCGCGGCTTTGCAATTTTTATAAATTCCAGCGTTTCGGCAAGTTTCGTCCACGGCGCTGCCTCCGGCACTAGTAAAGCATTCACCGTTCCGTCGAGCTCGAGTAGATCGAACGAATCTCCCGGATTTGTCAATATCTCGTCGACCACTACGCCGATATTCCGGCAAGGAACTTTACCCGCTACTGGCGCATGCTCTTTGCCGAAGAATTGTAGCCTAAACCCAGCGACTTCTATCTCATCTCCTCCGGCCACCAATGTCGCGTTCGGCAATAACGTCGCCGCATCTTCCGGCGCAAACACTTGTGCTTCAGGGTTTAAGTCCAAAATGGCGCTAATTTGCTCTGTTTGCAAGTGGTCACTATGGATGTGTGTTATAATGATTGCCGCGACATCATGTAATTCTGGCAGAGTTTCCGCAAACTCCACCGGATCAAACACTAATTTTTTACCACTTTTTTCTAAAACGATCCCCGAATGTTCCAGTTTTGCCAGTTTCATTGCTTCTCCTTATTCATCTCTCATTATACTATGACCTAGGCTCCTTTGCCGAGCAATTATTAATCAACTTCGCTTCGCTCTCGACTTCCTCTCACAAGTTAGGTGAACTGTGCTATCATAAGCTCATGCGTGCAGGCATGATTCTACTGGCTTGGGTGATATCGGCTGTCTTGATGATAGGACTACTAATGGCGAGCGGTCTAGTTGTTATTGATATTGAAGTCGAAGATAAAGATCGCAAGAAGCCCCGCAAGAGCAAAGATAGCGATTCCTCCAAACCGCACGATCAATAACTTCTGAATAATATTCGTTTTTCGATAAAACATTATTGACAAACGCACTAAGAGCGCAGTTTGGATCAAATAGCGAGTTTTATGAAATAAATTTCGTAGATGTAAATGGTAAAACAACTAGCAGCAAGGCAGAAAAGATCGTAGCAACGGTGCCGCTTGACAAGAAGCTCGAAGCGATCTATATTGTCGAAGACGATGGCACGACGCGGAAAATCGAGTTCGAGCAAATCAGCGACTCACGCGTAGCAATCAAAAATCCGGTCGTCGGAAAATACCTCTTCGACTACGCCGAACCAGATAACGGCGTTGACGCGCCGACAGCTGATCCAGATCAAAAGCATGACGAGGAAACGCCTCTGAAACGTTGGTACGAGGGCCCGTTGCCGTGGATCGCTGGAGGAACAGTGGTGGTTGTGGCGATTGGTAGTTATGCGCTTAGCGTGGCAAGAAAGAGACATTAGGTATCGGTGCTCCATAAGATCAGCTCAATTCATCCTCCAATTCAATATCGTCAAAACTTCAAGCATAGTTTCAGGAAAGACCTGCAAAATGGCAAACACGCCGTATAAAATCACATTAGACACAAATTGTATCGTTAACGCTTTCGACAGAAAAGCTCATTCGCCGACGTCAGTAGATGCGCTAGAGTGTATCATTGCATTAAGTAAACAAGGATTCCTTGATTTGGCAGTAACGACTTGCGTCGAAGTCGATCAATATAATGATCATGAGAACGACCGTATTAAGAGAATTTGGGAAGGGGTAGCACAATCCCCAATCGCCATAATCTCAACTCCAGATTTTAACGAAAGTTCCGCCGCCGAACTAAAGGCTGAGTTGATGCGCACCCTGTATCCCAAAGGCATAAATTGGAAGGCTAATTGCGCAGTTAATAAAGAAAACGACATTAAGCACTTAGCTAGTCACAAAGTGAATCAACGAGATATTTTCATTACTGACGACAAAGGTATTTTGAACAAAAAAGATACCCTCGAAAAAACGCATGCGATCACTGTCATGTCGCCAGCAGAGTTAGTTGACTTTGTTCGTTTTCGATTATCACAACCACATATTATCGCGACCGCGACAAGCTATTCTAAGCACTATGTCTCACAGGCGCTTGAAGGTCGCGTAAGTTTCGACTACTCAAACAATAACGGCTATTTCAGAATTGGACACGGAATCTATACCTTCGATACGTGCTGGACAAAGGCGAGCGATACAAGTATTCATGCGACTAATGACGGTGCGAATATTGAATCGATTGCAAGAGTTAAAGATACCAGCAACATAACAGAATTAAAAAATATCGAAAAATATGACTTTTCTTCGCGCTGCAGGACAATCGAGCTAAACGAAATTCTTCTCCTCAAAAACACAAACGGATTTTACGCCGCCCTTAAAATTACAAAAATACAAGACGACTCACGCGAAGACGACGCAGACCTCTTGGAATTTGATTATGTAATAAAAATAAGCCCTAAAGACATCTTTATTGATAGTTGAACCGACTTCGCGAAGCTATAACCGAACTCTTCCGCAGCAAGTCTTTAATGGTATAATATAGATAAGAATTATTTTACTAACATTGCAGGACAATAACCGTGGCGAACAATATCAGAGATTTAGAAAAGACCTTATGGGCGGCCGCCGACAAGATGCGTGGCAACGTAGCGGTAACAGATTACAAATATGTAGTACTCGGTTTAATTTTTCTTAAGTATATCTCCGACGCATTCGAGGAGAGATATGATGAAGTCAAAGCTGAAGGCTACGGCTTGGAAAATGAACGTGATTCATATACTGCGGAAAATATCTTCTTCGTGCCAGAAGAAGCGCGCTGGTCATATATATCCCAGCACTCTAAGGACTATAATATCGGAGAGATCCTCGATAAAGCGATGGATCTCGTAGAAAAGGAGAACCCGACCCTCAAGGGCGTACTCTTTAAGATCTACAATAGCCCAGATATGCGCAACGCCAGAATCGGAGAGATTGTTGATCTCTTTACAAATGTCAAAATTGGCGATAAGGAAGCCGCCGAAAGAGATACTCTGGGGCGCATTTACGAATATTTCCTCGGACAGTTCGCCGAGAAAGACGGCCAGAAGGGCGGAGAATTCTATACTCCGGCTTGCCTCGTGCAGACTATGGTAAATATCATTGAACCGTATAAAGGCCGCGTTTATGACCCATGTTGTGGATCTGGCGGCATGTTTGTACAATCCATCAAGTTCATTCAGCAGCATCAAGGCGACGCTCGCGATATCTCCATCTACGGGCAAGAGGCCAATCCAACTACCTGGAAGCTCGCCAAAATGAACCTTGCGATTCGTTCCATCGATGGTGACCTCGGCAAGTTTGCTGCCGACACCTTTCATGAGGATTTACATAAAGATCTTAAAGCGGACTTCATTTTAGCAAATCCGCCATTTAACATTAGCGACTGGGGCCAGGAAAAACTAATTGACGATCCGCGCTGGAAATACGGTGTACCTCCGAAGGGTAATGCGAACTATGGCTGGATTGAACATATGGTTTCTAAACTATCCGTAACTGGTAAAGCGGCGATCATCTTCGCTAATGGTTCGCTTTCTGCTGGCGGTCAAGAAGCTGAGATTCGCAAGAGGCTTATTGAGGCGGATTTAGTAGATTGCATCTTGTCGATGCCATCGAACCTTTTCTATACCGTGACCGTGCCCTGCGCTATCTGGATTATTAACCGTAACAAAAAGCAAAAAGGCCACACTTTATTTATTAATGCGACAGAACTCGGCATGATGGTTACTCGGAAACTTCGTGAGCTTACCGATGAGGATATTACAAAGATTTCCGGAACATACCATGCTTACGAAAATGATGAGAACTACGAAGATATCCCTGGATATTGCAAGAAAGCAAATCTTGATGAGATTAAAGCGAACGATTATATTTTAACTCCTGGCCGTTACGTCGGAGTAAAAGAAGATCCTGGAGATGGAATCCCATTTGAAGAGAAGATGAAAACTCTCACAGAGGAACTAAAACAAAACTTTGAAGAATCCCATCGGCTGGAAGAAGAAATCAAGAAAAATCTTGGAGCGATTGGGTATGAAATATAGTCATTTCACTCTTTCAGAACTAGTGCAGATAAAATATGGTAAAAATCAATCAAAAGTCGAAAATCCGAATGGAAAGTATCCAATCTATGGCACTGGAGGCTTAATATCTTATGCTGACGAATATTTATGTGATCAACCTTCAGTACTTATAGGTAGGAAAGGCACTATTAACAAGGTAAAGTATGTTGACATCCCATTTTGGGCAGTTGATACGCTTTTTTATACGGTCATAGACACTGAGAAAGTTATTCCTAGATATTTATACTATAAACTATCTCAGATTAACTTGGATGATTATAATGAAGGCACTACCATTCCAAGTCTTCGAACTGAAACGCTAAATAGAATTGAACTAGATATTCAGGATCGAAAAACGCAAGAAAAGATAGTGAAATTAGTTTCACCCATAGATGCTAAGATAGAATGTAACGCTCGCACAAATGATAATTTA
>CAYXZG010000044.1:0-4709 GCA_964469535.1 uncultured Candidatus Saccharibacteria bacterium | reverse complement strand
CATAACCAAAAGGTCGTTGGTTCAAATCCAACTCCCGCCACCAAAATGGCGTCAGTATCGCCCCCCCGATCTGGCGCCATTTTGGTGTTCCAACGCATCCGCAAGCGCACCCGAGAACGTACCCAAGAACACATCCGAAAGCCAGCGCCGCCCGCCTACTCCGCCCGATAAAACCCAAAGCCAATCTAGTGCCAAAAATCACTTCTGAACCTCAAACCTAGAAAAATCCCCCGACCGCAGTCGGGGGGATTTCCAGCTAGACTAATAAAAGACGTGACCTCCGATCACGAGGCCGTGAGTAACCGAACCGTCGTTTTGCTTAAAATACAGTCGATCGCCAACATCAGATGCGCCCGCAAGCGCCTCTTCTGCCGCTCGCCAGCAACTTTCCGTGATTTCTCCGCGCGCGAATGCAGCACGAGCCTCTTGGTAAACGCCAGTCATTACCGGCGTGAACTGCCAGGTCCTGCCATTATTCTGCTCGATGACTTCACGAATCGTGCTCGGGTATTTCGGGCTGCGCAGTCGATTAACTACGACTGCCCCGACCGCGACCTGTCCATCGTACGGTTCGCCGCGCGCCTCGCAGTGAATCAGCGCCGCCACCATTACGATTTCTTCGTATTTTGCTTGGTACGGTTCTCTTTGAACATAGGTCAGCCCGGTCGTCGTACTTGTCCAAGTTTCGCCGACCGCTTTGACGCCCTCTTGTATGGTGGTAGGCTTTTGCGGCTCAAGGTTTTCCTCCTCGGGAGGATCGATAACAATCACATCTGCCGCTGCGCTTATGAAGTTTTCCTCCTTCGGCTCCGGATTCAGCAGAACCGCCTGAAACTCCCTCTCGGGGGGGGGTTCACTAACGTTTCCACCTGTCAGCAGTTTGTCCGCTGAGCCCGCTGCCTTCACCCACCTGTCTTGGTCGCCGTCCTCTTGAGTCGCGAGCATCGCCCGAAACTCAGTCAGACTTAATGCGCCCGCCGTCACCGTTAGGCAAACCGACGCGCACATCGCCATAGCGACTACCTTCACGAAAATCTTCATTTAACTCTCCTCTCGACATTGGCATTCTTCTATATGTAAAGCGACCAAAAGTCGCGAACTTGCCTCAAATCGATTAGGTTTTAATGTCGGGCACGCTTTTTGAAAAAGCTTTGAAAAGTCTTCATTAGTCTTAAGGATCCACGGGATCTTTGACCCCATCTTTTTATGATATCACACCGATTGCGTAAAGTCAAGCTTGAAATTTCCTCAACAAAAAGTCGCCCCGATCTTTCACGCAGTTATCAGGGGCGACGAGTTCTTTTTGTCCGCTCTGGATTATTCTTCTTCCTCTGCCTCGTTCAGTGCACTCAGCAGGGAATCTTCCGCATTCTTGCGCTTTTTCTTTTCTGGAGCCTTCGCCAGTTCAATATCAATGTCGTAGCCAGTCAATTTCGAAGCTAAGCGTACATTTTGCCCTTGACGTCCGATCGCAATCGATTGCTGGTCCTCAGTTACATAGACCTTTGCCTTTTTGCCATCAATCTCGACTTTGACCACTTCTGCTGGAGATAACGCTTCGCGGATATATTCCGAGGGATTTTCGCTCCAGTTGATGATGTCGATCTTTTCTCGCTCACCGATTTCGTTCATGATCGCTTGGACCCGCATCCCGCGCCCACCGACAAACGTTCCGACCGGATCTACGCCTGACACTGTCGACCGTACGGCAATTTTCGTTCGGCGTCCCGCTTCGCGCGCGATCCCCATAATTTCCACCGATCCGTTATCCAGCTCCGGCACTTCTTGGCGGAAAAGATATTCTATGAACTCCGCGTTCCCGCGCGAAAGGATGAGCTGGGCTTTTGTGTCATCATGTTCGACCCCTTTAATGTATACCTTAATCCGCTCGCCGACCGTGTAATATTCGCCGTCGATCTGTTCGCTTCGTGGCATAATCCCATTTGCTCTTCCTAGATCGATCCGCACCACTCTCGGCTCCACCCTCGCGACCACCCCCGTGATCACAGTTCCGATTTTGTCTTCAAATTCCGAAAGTACTGCGTCACGCTCCGCCTCGCGCAGCCTCTGGATCACAACTTGTTTCGCCGCCATCGCTGCCACGCGCCCAAAGTGTGTCACCTCCGTTGATTCCTCTATCACGTCGCCGACTTGCGCATCCGCTTTAATCTTCTTTGCCTCTTCCAGTGGAATTTCTGTCGCCGGATTATATGCCAAACCGTCTTCGATCACTTCACGGCTGACATAAACCGTCGCTTTCCCTGTATTCGTATCCAGCAACGCCCGCACGTTCATTTCGCGGTCGCCGTTGTCCCGTCGCCAAGCCGCCGCAATCGCCATCTGTACCACGTCGAGTACTGTATCCTCTGGTAATCCTTTTTCGTCCGCAATCATCTGCACCATTGCGCTCAATTGTTTCAGGTCTAAACCTTCCATATTTCTCCTCTCAATAACTTTCAATAAAAATCCCGGCCCTCTTCAGGTCGGTCAATATCTGCATATCCTCATTATAACGCACCTCTCTAAGTTGTCAACCCCAATCTGCGCACAGATAAAGTTCTTTTTTGTTTCTTGCCATTTTCATTATATTATGCTAAAATAGTAGTAAGGCATCACGAATGTCTATATTTTGGTAACCATCAGCCAGTCTGTGATGGTAGTGTTTTAGCAGCGAAGGGCGGAAGACCAATCAGGGGTCGAGGTAGCCGGCGCCGCAATACTTACGGAGATCAACATGGATATGCAAGACTTTGTAAACCTTTTGCGCAGTCAGGGCCTGGCAGTACCCGAACCAGAACAAATCCGTCGCAACGTAGTTTTTGTTATCGCTGAGACCAAACCCGACGCCGACGCCAAATGCGTCGATCTGGCTAACTGGATCGTTCGGCAAAAACTCCAGCATACGAACGGCGTCCTCGCTGTTTACTGCGGGGTCAGTGTCGACGAATTCTTCGCCATTCTGACCAGCCCCGACGCAATCGATAGTCTCCCCAGCTTCCTGCTGGATTCCGAGCGCAAAATTTTCGTCGGTTTTGGCGAACGGGCGACCAACCTGCTGGTCGACTTCCGCTCCGCGATCCAGGACATGTCCGACACGCCCGAGAAGCAGAAATTTGAAGTCCTGCTCCTCGATGAGGCAGTTCCTCAGGATAATCATCTATCTCCGGAGGATACCGAAAACGCCTACATCCAGGCGATTGTCGATCTGTGCAACCAGCCTCAGGGCTGAACCTCTTCCTCTTCGGGAGCTTTCGGCTGCCGCGCCGCCGAGTCACTTCGCACCGTCCCCGACCTCTAGGCCGGGGACTTTTTCGTGTCGCACTCGCTCCTCCTCTGTGCTAGCATAATTTAGCACTCTTGACACCCGACTGCCAGTTTGCTACAATAAAAGTGTATTAGCAGTCTTGACAACTGATTGCTAATCAGATAACATAGAACTAAGAATTAGGTTATTTAACTTCATGTTTTGCGAGTGACCAAGTTAGGGTTTCTCTTCGGGAATCTCCGGAGGTTACGACCGAGGACGAAGATGCGCGGCCCCCGCAACGGCGGGCGGACGCGACATCGTGTCCCGAAGGGAAATTATGACTTGGCCACTTCGCAACCCATGAAATTAAAGAAAGGAATTATTATGTCTAAAATCATTGGCATCGATCTTGGCACGACGAACAGCGCCTTCGCTTATATGGTCGCCGGCAAGCCAGAAGTGATCACGAACAGCGAAGGTGATCGCACGACTCCTTCCGTCGTCGCCGTGACGAAGAAGGGCGATCGTCTCGTCGGTAAAGTCGCCCAGCGCCAGCGCGTAACGAACCCGAAAAACACCATCTACGGTATTAAGCGTCTTATCGGCCGCAAATTTGATGATAAAGAAGTTCAGCGTGATATGGACATCATGCCCTACAAAATCGTCAAGAAGGGAAATGGCGTTGCGGTCGAAATGGACGGCAAGGAATATACGCCAGAAGAAATCTCCGCGATGGTTCTTTCGAAAATCAAAGCCGACGCCGAAGCTTTCTTAGGCGAAAAAGTTACCGAAGCTATTATTACTGTCCCAGCTTATTTCGATGATTCCCAGCGCCAGGCCACGAAGGATGCCGGCAAGATCGCTGGTCTCGAGGTGAAACGTATCATTAACGAGCCGACCGCAGCGGCTTTGGCCTACGGTCTCGAGAACAAAAAGGACGAGAAAATCGCCGTCTTCGACCTTGGTGGTGGTACCTTCGATGTCTCTATTCTCGAGCTCGGTGATGGCGTCTTCGAAGTGAAATCCACGAACGGTGACACCCACCTCGGTGGTGAAGATTTTGATAACGCTATCGTCAACTTCCTCCTCGATGAGTTTAAGAAAGAGTCTGGTATTGATATTAAAGACGACGCAGCTGCCATGCAGCGTGTCAAAGACGAAGCCGAGAAAGCCAAAAAAGAACTTTCTTCGACCACTTCCGTCGAAATCAACTTGCCATTCTTGACCGCTGACGCCGACGGTCCAAAGCATTTTGAATATACCCTGACCCGCGCGAAACTCGAAGAATTGGTGAAACCACTTCTCGAGCGTCTCGCCGGTCCTGTCGAAAAGGCTCTCAAAGACGCAAAACTGACTGCGAAGGATATCGACGAAGTTGTGATGGTTGGTGGTATGACCCGTATGCCGGCCGTCGTCGAAGAAGTCAAAAAGATCTTCGGCAAAGACCCAATGCAGGGCGTCA
>CAYXZG010000043.1:0-4873 GCA_964469535.1 uncultured Candidatus Saccharibacteria bacterium | reverse complement strand
CGGCGGGAGTGACAATCACGGTCGGCGACAAAGATATTACTGTCGCTGGACCGAAGGGTTCGCTCACTGTTCCGCTCCAGGAAAATGTTAAAGTTGTCGTTGATGGTAACGTCTTGACTGTTACTCGCGACGACGACGAGCCAAAGTCTCGCGCCTGGCATGGCCTTCAGCGTGCTTTGCTAAACAACGCTGTTCAAGGTGTTACCAAAGGCTTCGAGAAAAAACTCGAAATTAACGGCGTCGGCTTCCGCCTTAATGGTGGCGGCAAAGCTATCGAAATGGCGCTCGGCTTCTCGCACCCAGTCAAATACGAGGCACCCGAAGGCATCGAGCTCAAAACCGACAAGATGACGATCACAGTCTCCGGCATCGACAAGCAAAAGGTCGGCCAAGTCGCCGCTGAGATTCGCTCGCTCAAGAAACCTGAACCATACAAGGGCAAAGGCATTAAATATGCTGACGAAGTAATCCTTCGTAAAGCAGGGAAGGCAGGTAAGAAGTAATGAACACCGCATTTCGCGCAAAACGCACCCGCGCTAACATTCATGGTACCGCCGAGCGCCCACGCCTCAGCGTCCATATCAGCAATCAACATATAACCGCCCAAATTATCGACGACGACAAGGGCATAACACTCGCTTACGCGACGACTGCTGGCAGCAAAATTTCTGGCACCAAGTCCGAAAAAGCCGCTGCTATCGGCAAAGAAATCGCCGCCAAAGCCAAAAAAGCCCATATCACTAAAGTCGTTTTCGATCGTGGTGCAAAATTATACGCCGGCCGCATGTCTGCCCTCGCAGACGCCGCACGTAAGGAAGGATTGGAGTTCTAATGGCAGAATCTGATAAAACTGCCCAGGTCATCAATAAGGCAGGTACGCTCAAGATGAACGACAATGTCGCCGCTACCCGCTCTCAAAAAGACATCAGTGGCAAACCACTAAATCGCCGCAACAACCGTCGTGACCGCGGTCGTAGCGACAATAACGCCCCCAAGGAGTTCGACACCGTCACCATCAACATCGACCGCGTTTCTCGTACGGTCAAAGGTGGTCGCCGTATGCGCTTTAAGGCGCTCGTCGCCATGGGGAACCACAAAAACAAGATCGGCATTGGTATTGCTAAAGGCAGCGACGTTACCAGCGCCGTTCAAAAAGCCACCGCAAAAGCCAAAAAGAATATGATCGAATTTTCAATGGATGGCGAAACTATCTGCCACGAAGTCGAAACTCGCTCTACTGGTGCTGACATCCTCATGAAACCAGCCGCCCCTGGTACCGGTATTATCGCTGGCGGTGTCGTCCGTAGCATTATCGGTCTCACCGGTATCAAGAATCTCATTTCTAAATCTCTTGGCAGCACCAACAAAGTCAACATCGCTTACGCCGTAATCGACGGTCTTCGCGAGCAAATCCCGCGCGACGAGTGGGTTATCAACGCGAGCAAGCAACCTGCCACGAAGAAAACCGCCTCGAAAAAAGCCGACTCTAGTAAAAAAGCCGGTACTGAAAAGGAGGTCGCCTAATGAAATACAATGAACTAGAAGTCAATCGTAACACCCGCCCTACTCGTTTTGGTCGTGGCATCTCTGCTGGCAAAGGTAAAACTGCTGGTCGCGGCACGAAGGGTCAAAAAGCCCGCACCGGTCACCGCAAAATGCCGACCGGCTTCATGGGCGGACAACGCGCTATCATGCAGGCCATCCCGAAGCTCAAAGGGTTCAAATCTTTGCATGACAAAGCACAGGTTGTCTATACCGATCGCCTTAATGGTCTCTCCGGTAAAATCGATAATTACACCCTTGCCGATAAAGGCCTCATCAAGACTCCTTACGCCAAGGTCAAGGTGATCTCTCGTGGCGAGCTCACTTCAAAGATCAACCTTGAAGTTCAATTCGCCAGCAAGACCGCTATCGAAGCTATCGCCAAAGCCGGCGGGAGCTTTAAGCGTGTCGCTATTCCACAGCGTATCGCGACCAAAACCGACGAATAAGCGTCTAATCTCTGGGTTTTCAAAAATAGTCCTTCCAAAGGGCTATTTTTTGTGGTAAAATGAAAAAAGTTGAAAGTAGGGAATATGAATTTTAAGACCATTTTGAAATCTCTCAAAAGCAAAGATATGCTAAAACGCCTTCTTATCGTAGTCGGCCTGCTTGTGATCTATCGTTTCATGGCGCATATACCAGTACCCCTTGGCGAACCAGCCACTTTCCAGGAAGCTATTCAGAACATGCTCTCAAAATCCGACTTTGGTAGTTTTCTTAACCTTATCTCCGGAGGCGGCTTAACGACTTTCTCGATTCTCATGGTCGGCATCTCTCCTTATATTACCGCCTCAATCGTCGTTCAGCTGATTACTAAGGCCATTCCTCGTCTCGACGAACTTTCTCAAGACGGCGAATCTGGCCGTCGCAAAATCAACCAATGGACCCGTATTATCGCTCTACCGCTCGCTATTATTCAATCCGTCGCCTACATTTTCATCCTTTATCAATCTGTCATTGCCGCAAACACCTCTCTCACCTACACCCCGACAACGGCCGATTGGATTATCTCTGTCACCGCTATGACCGCCAGTTCCATGATTCTGATGTGGTTTGGTGAGCTCATCACCGAGCAAGGTATCGGCAATGGCATTTCCACCCTTATCTTCGTCGGCATTATTTCCCAACTCCCCAAAACAATCGCCAGTCTCGGCACCGCTTTGTTTGATACCTCGGCTGGTTCGCTTTCTCTCTTTGGTTGGTTTAACCTCCCAGTCAATCCTTTCTACTTCTGGGTCGTCGTCGGATTCACTATCGCTATCATTGTCGCGATTTACGCCCTCGTCAAGATTAACGAAGCTCAGCGCATTATCACCATCAATTACGCCAAACGTATCCACGGCAACAGCACCTATGGAGGCATTAAATCTATCCTTCCGCTCAAACTTATCGCCGCCGGCGTCATTCCCGTTATCTTTGCGACCGCTTTCCTCTCGCTTCCCGCTCTTATCGGTCAATTGATCCAAATCATCAACCCTGGCAACACCTTCGGCGCGACCTTAGTCTCCCTCTTTACTGCTCCTAATGCCGATACCTTCTTTGTCACTTACCCGAACGGCATCACGTTGCAGTGGTTCTTCTATCCCGCTCTCTATTTCCTTCTTGTGGTTTTCTTCACCTATTTCTATACCAGCATCATCTTCAATACCAAAGAAATCGCCGACAATCTCCAAAAACAAGGCGGCTTTATCGAAGGCATCCGCCCCGGCAACCAAACCGCTACCTACTTAGGCAAAACTATCAACCGTCTCAATCTTTTCGGCGCACTCGCTCTCGGTGTTATCGCCATGCTTCCGTTCTTGACCGACTATATTTTTATTGTCGTAACCGGCGCCCCGCTCGGGCTATCTCTTTCCGGAACTGGGCTCCTCATTGCTATTACTGTTGCTCTCGAGAACATCCGTCAGCTACAATCACGCGCTCTGATGGTAACGTACGATGAATACAAATAAAACTACTAGAACAACGCAAAACGGAGGTAAAAAGGTGGTGGGAAAAAATGCAGAAAAAGTTAGTCTAACTGACAAAAAGTCCGAGTCGACAGTCTCTACGACCCCTAAAACGTCGACTAATCCTGCCGCAAAGACCGCCCCCAAAGCCAAACCTCAGCCCAAACGCCTAAAATTGCCCGTTGTTCGCAAGATCCACATTAAGCCCAGCCAAATCATCTTCGCCATTGTCGCAGTTGTCTTTCTAGCCTTTTTCTTGCGCGTCGCCATCTGGGAACACAATTATTTTACCAGCATGGAGGGCAGTGAACGCGACGTTGTCGCATCCGCGGGCGAAGACACTGTCTACGAAGGCGGGGAAGAAGTCGACGATACTGAACCTACCGAGCAAGAAGTCCAGGAATACATCGTCGCCCCCGACAAACCGCGCTATTTCCGCATTCCTAGTCTCGGCATTAATACCATCGTCGTAGAAGTCGGGCTCAAAGAGAATAACGAAATGGCCACACCTTATAACATTTATCATGCCGGCTGGTACACTGGCTCCGCCCTCCCTGGCACCGATCAAGTCTCCATCATCAATGCCCACGGTGGCGACCTTGGCTACGGCATCTTCCGTAATCTCCCTCGCATCCAAAATGGCGCAATCATCGAAGTTGAAATGGGCGACGGGCGCATTTACAAATATCGCGTCGTCGACACTGCCACAATTCCGCTCGGCGACGAAGCTAACCAATATATGGCCACCGCCTTCACCTCACCGCAGCCTGGTGTCGGCGCCCTCACTTTGATCACCTGTACCGGCGAATGGTCTGAACTTCGCCAAACCTATCTTGATCGCTTTTTTGCGCGCGCAGTCCTAGAATAGTGTTTACAGCCTGAATTTTCTGTGATAAAATGAATAAGTAATTTATGGCTAGTCAAAAAGAAACCGCGAAGGTGAAACCGTCTGGTGCCACCCAAAAGGAAGTAATCAAGCTCACTGGCAAAGTTGTTGAGGCGTTGCCAAACACTCAGTTTCGGGTGGAGCTTGAGAATGGTCATAATATCATTGCTCACATGAGTGGACGTATGCGCAAAAACTACATCCGTTTAGTGCCGGGAGACCGGGTCGAAGTTGAGTTAACCCCCTACGATCTTACAAAGGGCAGAATCAGCTTCCGATTGCAATAATACAATATCAAGGCATTACAGTCTTGACGAGCTCCAATCTTTTAGGAGTGTTCTTGACTGTAATCATAACGGAAAGGATTTTGACACTGTGAAAGTACGTGCTAGTGTTAAAAAAATCTCCCCTGATGACATTATTGTTCGTCGTAAAGGCGTTCTTCGTGTCATCAACAAGAAAAAACCTAAGAATAAGCAAAGGCAGGGTTAAGCAT
>CAYXZG010000042.1:0-5252 GCA_964469535.1 uncultured Candidatus Saccharibacteria bacterium | reverse complement strand
CCCGCGTTGACGGGATGAAAACCCGTTGTACTAACCGTTATACTAAGAGACCAACTACGCTCATTCTAGCAAAAATTCGTCGTCTCGTCAACCTCAAAATCTACCTTTCAAAAGCCCCAGATACCCTCGCCAACAATTCAACCGAAATTTCAAAGGTTTTTGCCGCAAATACCGATTCTTTCGCCACTTTGGAAAAGTCCTCTTCAACGTTTCGCGCGTCTGTTTCTGGCCAATCTTCCCTTCCTTATGACCATAAAAATCCTTCGCCGAATCAATGAGCAAATTCCAAATCACAAAATATTCTAGTTCATCGTAATATTCTTCGAACTTCCCCGCCTCCTTGAACTTTTCCAACAAAATCGCGAGCGCCGCAAAAATATCCAACGAGTGCGGATTCCAACCCTTCTGATGTAACACCGAATTTTGTCGCTGACGGTAATTATACAGCGGTTCATCGACAAACGCTACTTTGTCCGTGTATAATACCGCCGTTGACAAAATCGCCATATCTTCATGAATCATTCCCTCCGGAAAACTCAAATTTCTCGTCCAAAAATCCCGCCGATACAAATTCTGAAATGGCGCCAGTCCATACATCGCGTACCGCTTTTTCCAGTTTGGCTTCGTCGTATCGACCGCAGTCAAAATATTTTCACGCCCACCCTCATAGACCCTCCGTACCGCCATCACTACTGCGTCCGCCCGCTCTCGCTCTGCCGTCTCCATCAATTTCCTGATTGCACCCTTTTCTAGATAATCGTCCGAATCAACAAACCAGATATATTCCCCTCTCGCCTTTTTCACCCCAAAATTGCGCACTGCTGCCGCGCCCCATTTCGCATATTGATAAAGTTTCACTGCTTCTGGATATCTTTTTACATATTCTTCACAAATCGCATACGACCGATCGGTCGACTGGTTATCCACTAAAATTATTTCGTAATCATCGTATCCCTGCTGAAGAATCGAATCTAAACATTCCGCAAGATAATCTTCTACATTATAAACCGGAATTATGATCGAAAGTTCTGGTTCGGCTTTAGACGAGCTTATCATAACTTCATTATACTACAACTTCTTCTCTGTCCTGCTAAGAAGTTAGATTTCTCAAAATTTCTCGCTCGATTCTATGCTATAATAAACTCAGTTATGACAAACAAAACTGCGAAACCAACTCAAAAGCCCCCTGAAGTTATTGCTAATTACAATGGCTATGACTATAAAAAGATTTTCTGGGAGGACGCCGATCGTAAATACGAAGACATGGCCGACCGCCTCGCAATTCGCCGCCTCTTACCAGCAAAAATCCATCGCTTCGTCGACATCGCTGGCGGATATGGGCGCCTCGCCGACGAATATCTCGACCGCGCCGACTCTGCCACACTCTTTGATTATTCCAAGACTGAACTTGAACAAGCCCATGAGCTTTACGGCGACCGCCTCAAGACCAAATCCGGCGACATTTACGACATCCCTTTCGCGGATAATTCCTTCGATGCACTCATGATGGTTCGCGCGACTCACCATTTCAAAGACATGGCCAAAGTCTCCGACGAACTCTTCCGGATCTTGCAACCCGGCGGCATCGCCGTCGTCGAAGTTGCCAACAAAAAAACTTTACCCAAAATGTTCCGCTATTGGTTCAAAAAATCCGATATTAATCCTTTTAGCCGCGAACCCGCCCATCTTAAAGAACTAAATTCTCATGGCTTCTATAATTATCACCCTAAATACATCGAGGAGATTTTCCAAAACTCTGGCTTTAAAATTATCGAAGTGCTCTCGGTTTCTAACTTCCGCAGCGCCAAGCTCAAAAAACTTCTCGGCACCAAGAACCTCATTCGTCTCGAAAAACCCGCCCAAAAGCTACTCGCCCCGATTCGCTTTGCTCCCTCGATTTATTATAAACTGGAAAAACCTTCGGAATAAGAGCATGGATCGTTTCAAGCTTCACGGAATTTACCAACATTATAAAGGCGGGCTCTACATCCTCGAAGATGTCGCGCACCATACCGAAACCGACGAAAAGCTCGTACTTTATCGCGCGCTTTACGGCGATCACGAACTTTGGGCACGTCCGTACGACATGTTCTTTTCTGAAATCGACCCTCAGGAACATCCTGAAGCCCATCAAAAATATCGTTTTGAACTCGTCAATATCGAAGATATCATTAAGCATAATTAATCAAATGAATATTTATATCGCTCACGCCCGAAAACTAGATTATCAGAACTTACTTTACGTACCGCTCAAATCCAGTTCACTTTTTCAAAAACATCATTTCATTCTCCCGCACGACGATATTCGCCATCAAAATAATACTCGCGAATTTTATCAAACTCTCGATCTCATGATCGCCGAAGTCAGTCTGCCTGCCACCGGTCTCGGCATCGAGCTCGGTTGGGCAAAAGATGACGGTACGCCCATCTATTGCTTTTATCAGGAAGGCACCAAACCTAGCGGCTCGATCTATGCCGTCACCGATCATATCCAAAGTTATACCGACGCGGACGATTTACTTCAAAGAATCGCAATAATAATCCAGAAATACGACTAGGAGTTTCGTTCGCGCGCCGTCATCCAGCCAAGCGCGTCTTCTATTTCAAGACGAAGTTAGAATGAATTTAGTTTGTATTCTATCTAGCGAAGCGCGTCTTATTGACGAAAAAAGTCAAGCCACCCCTAGAATTGCCGAGATTAGTAGTTTCTTCGACTGAAGCGCGTCTTCTGTCTTAAGACGAAGTTAGAATGAGTTTAGTTTGTATTCTATCTAGCGAAGCGCGTCTCATCGACGAGCGAGCGACGATAGAACTTACAAAATAAACCATTATAACGAGTCGACTGGCGACGCCAGTTGGAATCGAACCAACATTATAGACTTAGAGGGTCTATGTCCTATCCGTTGAACGATGGCGTCTCATCCACCATTATAACACGTTTATTCCTGTACGCAAACAAACCCAGCGTTCTGAAGATTCGCCGTCACACCATCCAGAGTTTTATCAACTCCGCCAGCCTCATCAAGACTCATCCCAAACACTGGCACAAACTCACCGGTCAAGTTCTCCGAAGTCGCGCTTACGTTCTGCGTTATCGTATTATTGACAATTTCAAAACTACTCACAAGCGGCGCTACACCGTACCCCCCAGCCAAAGCTTCAAAAGTTGCAGCCTGTGATTCAAAGAACGGTCTTAGCCCCTCCGCCGCTTCATTCGACGGCATCGTATATACACCCGTAAGGTCAATACTTGTCAACTCACCATTTTTAAAATTCGCCATTACGTTACGATCGAGTGACTGTAGCTCACCAAAAACTTCCGCATTCTCAGCTCCGTCACTTTTCGTACAAGACATAATAGTCAGTGTATCACCAGCCACCTGTCCCGGCGGAGTGATTGGATTCGTCACCGTTCCGCTATTACCGCCATTGTCAGTATTACTCACCGACGCTTTCTCGGCGTTCTGCCACATGATCGCGAAAATAATTGTCGAAGCCAGCAAAGCCACAATCAGAACACCCATCAAAACCGCCACCAGCATTGGCACCATTTTCTTCTCCCCCTTTACTCCCAAACCTGCCGACGTTTTCTCGACCGGCGGCTGCAAGGCCGGCGGAATTGAAGAACTTGACTTTTGCCCCGACAAATCCGGAAACGGCGAAGCCGTATTCGATACTCCTGGATTCGGCGCGAACGGATTATATGGAACATTTACTGCTGGCGTCGCCGCACTCATATTACTATCCGTCGTTTCCGTACCGGTGCCAAAAGTCTGTGCATTATTTGCCGGATCTACCGCTGAGTTCGGCAACATTGTGCCGTTCGCTGTCCCCACGAAGCTTGCCGTGGTTTGTGGAACCGTCGGCTCAGTCCCGAAAGCATTATTCGCCGTCGGCATTCCAAACCCAGCCGTCGTCGAAGCCATCGCGCCCGTATCCATCGCACCATCAGGCTGCCCAGCAAGCGCGCTATTGCTACCACCATTCATTCCAAAATCCATCGTCGGATCAATCGCTGGCGATGCTACCGGCGGCACTGACGTCACGCTTCCAATCGAACCCGGTACCGGCGACGCCGGAACTAGCGGCTCGCTCTGCGGCGCCATGGTCGCAACCGGATCTGAAGCCCCAATTTGATCCAACCCAATCGTATCCGAAGGCTTCAACTGCGCAGCCATTCCCGCCGAAGTCAGATTGTCTTCTGCCGACGCTAGACTGTCCGCCATCGACAAGTTCGTCGCTGGCGTCGTCGAACCAGTCAAATCCAACGGATTTATTCCCGGAACTCCTCCACTCGCTACTGAATTATTTTCCTCAGGACTCATTCTTGCCTCCCTTTTATGATCTAAATCAAACCTAAAACTATTATTTCTTTATATCATTATACGCCTATATTTTTAAATTGGCAATTTCTTTATTGCGACATTTCGGCTCAGTACTTCTATTTATCGACCTTTATTTTTTCAAATTCATATCGAAAACTCTCGACATGTTTAAGCTTAATTGATAAAATGGAAATAGTTCTAACGTACAGTATGTACATATCGTAGCCTAATGACTATCGCTTTTCGCGATGGTCATTTTCGTTTCAAAGCGAAAACGCCCAAACACAATAGCAAAACCTATCACCATATGCACCACCCTTTCCTATTCTTAACTTGCACCAATCGAAATGTCGCATTCTTACCCTATCACGATCAGCCAAAATTATACAACCCATCGTCCTTTTTTCTTATAAATTTTTCCGAACACATTCTTTAAAAACAAAAATTGTTCAGAGTTTCCAACCGTTTTTAGACCAATTGCACCCTGAACAATTTAATTAATCCTAACCATTTTCACAGGGGAGAGAATAGTTGCCTCGTTCCCAGTTATTTTCCCATTCTCAACCTACGCCATCTATCTTTTGTCCATCTTTCGGGTTTCCGAGTTCCGTCACTTCATCCATCAACCCTAGCGTACCACTTAGATGTCCCTTTGTCCATACTACATAGCAGGATGGTTTTATAGAACCTAGGGGAAGAGGGATGGAGGAAGACGAGAAGCGGAAGGAAGAGGGAGAGAGAAGTGAGAGGAGAAAGAAAGCGGAGTCTGGGAGGAGAGAGAAGGGTAAAGAACAGACGATGAGAGAAGTCCGGCGCGAAGGCGCCGGACTAACCCGTAAGTAGGCAAAATATCTATCATAGTATATCTACCCACTAGAGGATACTACTACTGAGTGAGGCAGCGAAGGGGGGTGGCACCTGAAAGCC
>CAYXZG010000041.1:220-5257 GCA_964469535.1 uncultured Candidatus Saccharibacteria bacterium | reverse complement strand
TATCGGGACTAGTGTTGTCGTCAGTTCCAATTCTTGGTAGTTGCCAGTGCTTAGGACTTCTCGCAAGTAGAACTCTTTTATAGGTTTACCATCCGGTGATAAATAAAGGTTTGTTCCTTAGCCGACTTTCTCTTTCCCACGGCAGTTTGATGAACCCACTCCGACGCCCGTCTTTACGGGGTCGTCGTTCTTCGCATTGAGCTTCAATGCTCTTTTAGTCCATCAAACTGCTGTGAGGAAGAGAAAGTCTAAGAAGCTAACCTTTGTTATTCTGGGATGAATTTTAACCCATCTGTCCTAAGCGCTGGCAACTACCAAGAGCGAAGGTAGAAATTGCTGAAGATGGATATGTTGGCAACATTGGCGTAATGGTCGAAGATAGCTATTATAGGTTGCTAAACAGTTACGGATGGGAAGTTACTGATACGATTAACGGTGGATATGGTCCGATGAGCTGGACTGATGAGGCTACTGAGTATCGTGGGGAGAATAATCCTTTTTACTTTATGCGAACTGGGGGATTTAACAATGGTAGCGTAATCGTCGGAGGATACGGTGCTAGTCTTTGGAGTCAAACCGCCGTCATCATTAAATGGTCTAATCGGCCAACGGATCCAGAAGCCATCTTCCTTGCGATTTACAATGATATCGGACCAATGCGGGTAGACACCAATCGAAGTAATGGCCTCGCTCTTCGCTGCCTCACTCAGTAGTAGTATCCTCTAGTAGGTAGATATATATGATGGATATTGGAAAAGCCGCGCTCCGAAGAGCGCGGCTGGTGGCGGAGGTCCGCCTAGGAAACTTGGTTGCTGCTAGAGGGTGATGCTAAGGCTGATGAATTGAGGCTGATAGAAGCGATGTCGTGGATGATGGAAAAGGTTTGCTGGGTGTCGACTGGGTATATGCTGGGTCTGCTTGCGCTCGTTGGTTTGATAGGAAGTAGTGGATTAACCTATTGATTGGGAATCGAACGCTGGGGGTTTGGCTAGCATGGAATGCGAATCCCGTACTGCGGGAGGAATGAAAGGGGGAAAAGAAAATGAGAAAATGGGAAAGATAGCGAAAACAGCAACCAAGATGATATCAATGTTAAAGGATGCGTTTAGAATTGAGGGCTGGGCTGGGGGCCGATGGCCGTGATGTTGCGCAGACCGCGCCTGAGCGCGGCGGCGTAGGCATAGACGAGATGGCGCATGACGAAACTGGTTTCGGTCAGGGTCATTTCTTGGGCTTGGTCGGCGAAAAGCCAGACTGAAGGTTGCGCGGTGCTCCACCAGAAGAAGACCTGGAGGGAGCTATTGTCGCTCGAGGCTCCGGTATAGGAGACGTCGAGGCGAAACGCGTTGTTTTTGATCGGGGCGATGGGGACCGTGGGGAAATATCGGGACTGGTATTTGTTGCGATACCGACGTTTGCGGGCGCTATCGAAATCGCCGTCTTTTGCGAGATGTTTGTAACGGTGCGCGATTTCGAGGGCGACCTCGAGGACGCGTTCGTGATCAGCGCTGGCGATTTTCTGGACCGTAACGCAGTTTTTGCAGACGCTGACGGTCGGAGTCTGAGTGATAAACGGAATCAGGTTGGGTTGGTAGGTCTCGTCTAGCTGGGCGAGAATCCGGGCGGCGGACTGAGTACGGGTGATATAGCTGTTTAGAACGTCGGCGATCTGGTGGTAATAATATTCTCGGTCGAGAGAGGGAACTGGACAGAGGGGGCGGTCGAATACGGTGGAAAAGTCGGAAGGGTGAGGACGGTCGGGATGGTAATTGGGTCTCTGGCAGTCGGCGGTCATTTTCTAAGCCACTCCTTTAATACGATTGTAAAGTGCGAGGTAGGGTACCTATTTCTATTATAGCACACATAGCTTTAAAAAGCAAGATGTTTCGAGGAAAAGATTTGGAGAAAGGTCGTTCACCTCTGAAATATTTTGGATAATTTGTTTGTTGAGGTTGGCTATTTGGGAAAAATGGCGAACATGAGGGAGCGGGGGAGGAATTATGATAAAATGGGGGAGAAAAGCAGATTAAAAGTGGGAAAACGGCAGATATGGGGGCTGGTCTTCGGGGTTAGCAGGTTCCGTATCTGATGTTTTCTCAGAAAGGTAAGATATGGACATTATTAATCCAAGCGGAAAACAAACGACGAGAGTGGAGACGGAATGGCTGGGACGGAAGCTGTCGCTCGAGATCAATCGAGTGGGATTTCGGTCAACTGCGAGCGTGCTAGTGCGATACGGAGACACGATGGTGCTGGGGACGGTGGTGGTCGGCAAAAAACCGGTTGTACAGGACTTTTTCCCACTGACGGTGGACTATGAAGAGAAATTCTATGCGGCGGGGAAGATTTCCGGATCGAAATTTATTAAACGGGAAGGGAAGCCAGCAGACGAGGCGATCCTAGTCGGAAGGCTGATCGATCGACCGATTCGGCCGTTGTTCCCGAAGAATTGCCGACAAGAGATCCAGGTGGTGGCGACGGTGCTGTCGATGGACCCAGCGTTTCGACCGGATATGGTGGCGATGATCGCGGCGTCGAGCGCGTTGATGTTGGCGGGAGTGCCGTTCGATGGGCCGATCGCGGGGGTAAGGATCGGGCGGATCAACGGGGAGTTCAAGGCATTCTTGACGCCGGAAGAGCGCGAGAAGTCGATGCTTGATCTCGTCGTGGCGTGTAAAGATGGAAAAGTAATGATGGTCGAGGCGGGGGCAGACGAAGTGCCGGAGGCGATGATTGTCGAAGCGATGTATTGGGCGGTGAAAAACGTTCAGCCGGTATTGGACCTACAGCGAGAGCTGGCGGAAAAGGCGGGAGTAGAGTCGGTCGATTGCTCAATGCGATATACCGACGAGGAGCTAGCAGCGCAAGCGGAAGTGAACGAATGGCTCGAAGGAAAACTGGGAGCGAACGTGCGGGGGAATGTCCTAGAACGCCAAGTGAAGACGGAAGAATTGCGCGAGCAGATGAACGCGGAATTGGCGCAGAAATATGGCGTGGGCGAGACGGAAGAAGAAAAACTCGCGGATTATCAGGAGAGATTGGAAAAACTGTACGATGAGGCGTTCGACTTAGCGATACACAACGAAGTGCGGCGGAGTATTATCGAGGAAGGGATTCGGCCGGACGGACGAAGTTTAACGGAAGTGCGGCCGCTATCGAGTCAGGTCGGGGTGCTGCCGAGAGTACATGGATCAGCGCTGTTCACACGAGGTTTGACACAGGCTTTGAACGCGGTGACGCTGGCACCGCTGTCGTTCGCGCAGATCGTGGACACGATGGAGGTGACGGACGGAAAACGACGGTATATGCACCATTATAATGCGCCGTCGTATACTGTGGGTGAGCCGGGAAGGATCGGAGCGCCGGGGCGACGGGAAGTCGGGCATGGCTATCTCGCGGAGCGGGCGCTGCTGCCAGTGCTGCCGGATGAGGAAGAGTTCCCGTATGCGATTCGGAGCGTGACGGAAATTATGTCGCAAAATGGATCGACGTCGATGGCGGCGACTTGTTCGTCGTGCTTGGCGTTGATGGACGCGGGCGTGCCTCTGAAGCGGCCGGTGTCGGGGGTGGCAATGGGGTTGATTATGGATGGAGAAACGCCGTATATTTTGACGGATTTGATGGACGCGGAAGATTTTGCGGGACACATGGATTTCAAGGTGACGGGAACGACGGAGGGGGTGACGGCGTTGCAGATGGACATGAAAGTGCACGGATTACCAGTAGAAATTCTCGAGAAGGCGATCGAACAGTCGCACGAAGGCAGGATGTTTATTCTGAAACATATGCTAGAAGTTTTGCCGGAGCCGAGGAAAGAGATTTCTGAATATGCGCCGAAGATCGAGAAACTAATGGTCGATCCGGAGAAGATAGGGACGATTATCGGGAAGGGCGGAGAAACGATCAATAAGATTACGCTAGAGACGGGAGCGATGGTCGACATCGAAGATTCGGGACTTGTGACGATTTCCGGAGAGAACGAGGCGATCGCGAAGGCGTTAGCGTGGATTAAGTCGCTAGTCGAGGAGCCGGAGGTGGGGAAGATCTATGAAGGGACGGTCGCAACGATTAAAGATTTTGGGGCGTTCGTGACGATTCTGCCGGGGGTGGACGGGATGTTGCACGTGTCGCAAATATCGGATAAGCGAATCGCAAATGTGGGGGATGTGCTAAAAGTGGGGCAGAAAGTGAAAGTGAAACTGACGGCGATCGACGATCGGGGGAGACTGAGTTTGACGATGCGAGGTATCGAACAATAGAGAATTCCCGAGAAGATTTCTAAAATTTCCAGAAAGGTGTGATATAATCGCAAATAGATTACTGTATATCGGAGCGCTTGCGCTCTTGATATAATACCCCATGCCTTTGGGAGGCACGGTCCAGGAGGCTTCGTAATCGGGCTAACTGAATGTACGTTAAAAAAGGAGGTGAATTTTTGCGCTTTCTGAGCGCGAGAAACGCGGTAAGACTGAAGACGAGCTGCGGCTGGACACATTTGAAACAGGAGGTACATGTTTATGTACAAACGCACGAAGCACCTCGTAACGTGGGTGCTGGTTTTTGCGATGCTGTTCTCGTGTATGGGGACGGCGGCGGCGTTGGAGAAGGTCGATCACACGGGTCATACCCATGTGAAGACTGATTTCCAGGATGAAACTGGCAAGCTGCAGGATACCTGTCAGACTGGCGAGGGCTGTACGGCCACGCTGGCTGAATTTCAGGCGGCCTGTGGCGGGCGTGCGGAAGGACACAGCTGGAACGCTGGCGTCTGTGATGATTGCGGAAAACCCTGCGACCATACCGGCAACGAGAACACGGATGTCTATACGCCGAACAATGACGGTACGCACAGCTTGCTGTGCAGTGTCTGCCATGAGGCGGTTGGCGCACCCGTGGACTGCACGGACCTGAAGAACAACGAGGATGCCGCCGACGAAACGCCGGACGGCAAGTGCGATGTTTGCGGTGCCGAAATGCCCCAGAAACCCTGCGACCATACCGGCAACGAGAACACGGATGTCTATACGCCGAACAATG
>CAYXZG010000041.1:0-120 GCA_964469535.1 uncultured Candidatus Saccharibacteria bacterium | reverse complement strand
ACGAAACGCCGGACGGCAAGTGCGATGTTTGCGGTGCCGAAATGCCCCAGAAACCGATCCACACCCACGATTGGACCGGCGCTTGGGATCACAATGACACCCACCACTGGAAGGCCTGCG
>CAYXZG010000040.1:0-5320 GCA_964469535.1 uncultured Candidatus Saccharibacteria bacterium | reverse complement strand
CTATCATAGTATATCTACCCACTAGAGGATACTACTACTGAGTGAGGCAGCGAAGAGGGAGACCACGAGAGCGCTGATAACTGCTAGAGACCGAAACGCCATAACGTTCATTAAACCCGTAGACCAAGCCTCCGTCTGGGTCTTTTGTGACATTGTATGTCATGGCGGCACTGCTCCATAACCAGCCCTCGTATCCAGCATCGTATGCTGCCGCCAGCTCGATCCGTATTCTGCCAACACTAGAAACATAAAATGGCTTCATGATGATATTATAATTTATGTTATCCCCCGTCCAAGCTGCTGGCCCGAGTTCTACATGATCTTCTTTTGTCCAACCATATTCCTTCAGCAAATTCCAATAGCCATTCTCAATCATAATTGGATCATAGTATCCAGTTCCAGTTTCTGGATTCGTCACTACCCGATTTGCTTTAGCATTTGGTAGTTGCCAGTGCTTAGGGCAGATGGACCAAAATTTCATCCCCAACTTGTATTTTTTACAAAATCATGATAAAATGCTAAAATAGCACCTTTCACAATTTAGTTTAGGAGATGAAAGCTTATGACTCCCTATCAGAAATCTGCTGCCGCCGTCCTTGAACACGGAAAGGTCTTTCCGAACCGTCTCGAAGCGGAACGGTTTGTCGAAACCGCAACCCTAGACACTATCGAAGCTCACGTTAAGGTTCTGCCTCTGCTCCAAGTTGCCATCGAGACGCTCCCAGAACTTTTGGGCGAGCTCTGCAACGACAAAAAACTCGCGCAGCGCCTGTATGACCACCTACCGGCCTTGCGTGAGTCCCTGCTCGGCGTTGCGCAAAACGGCAATCCGCTCGAATATAGCGAGCTCCTGAAATCCGCGCTGGCGAATTTGGAATCTCCGGATTTCGGCCAGCCGATGGTTAATTTCTCCATGTTTGACTATCGCGAGGAACAGCTTGTCATGTATATCCTCGAAAACCTGCACGACGCGTGGCGTGAGCAGAATGTCGCTCGATTCTTCGCAGACGGCGGCGAACAATATCGGTTTCTGCCGTTCGAGCTGATCGGCTGGGAGGCGGTTTCAAGGTTGCTGTTGTACGTCGACGCCTTTTTCCGCGCCGTCGGCATTTTCGTGAACCAAGAGCGTCTCAAACATTTTTACGAGACGAGGCGTGCCACCGAAACCCTATGCTACGCCTCGTTTGCCTGCTATGTCATTCGGTCTGCGACGGACTTATTGGTCGCCTGGATCACCGACGTTTCAGAAATAGAGCGAACAGTCGCAGAAACTGAGGCGGAAAAATCCGTCTACAGAAAGCTCTCTGACCGCTACTATGTTGAAGCCGTCATCCTGCCGCAACTGAGCCGCCTCAGTCTTGGCCCGGAACTGTACAATGATATCATCTCCCGCTAAGCTGTGTCCCCTGGTCGAAAGACCGGGGGATTTGCTATAATAAACGTTATGGATATGTCTGCCCCTATCGACCAAGTCAAAGGCGTCGGTCCGAAAACCGCCGCCGCTCTCCAGCGTGTCAATATTTTGACCGTGGGCGACCTCGTCTACTGTCTTCCGCGCCTTTATGAAAACTACCAAACTACCGTCAATATCGAGGATCTGCGCCCCGGAAAGGTGATCGTGCGCGGCAAGATTGACGGCCTCCATGTTATTCGTACCAGCCGTCGCAAACTTACGATCACTGAAGGCGTGATTCGCGACGCGACTGGCGCGATCCGCACGACGTGGTTTAACCAGCCTTATCGTGCCAAACAATTTGATCCGGAACGCGAATATTATTTTACCGGCAAATATGAACTGAAGAATAATCGCTATACGCTGATTTCGCCGTCTGCGACTCTTGTCCAGGACCTCGAAAAAGACGGCGCGGCTGCTGGTTTTCAGCCGATTTACTCCGCCAAAAGCGCTCTGAAGCCGCAATTCTTCCAGAAGTTATTAGACAATTTACGTCCCGAATTTGCCAAAATCCCCGACTTGCTCCCTATGACCGACGGGCGCCCGAATTTCGTCCAGCCGGGAGCGCGCGCCGAGGCCCTTTTCTGTTCGCATTTTCCTGAAGTGCCCGAAGATGCTGATCGCGGGCGTCAGTACCTCGCTTATGAGGAGCTTTTTGAGCTCATTCTCGCAGCCAAGCTGAATAAGCAGGAGAACCAGCGTCTTCAGTCAATTCCGCTCGCTTTTGATGTTGAGTTTACTAAGAACCTTGTCAAGCACCTGCCATTTCAACTCACTGGCGCTCAGCGTCGTGCGACTTGGGAAATTCTCCAGGCCCTCGAAAAAACCGTGCCGATGAATCGCTTGCTTCAGGGTGACGTCGGCTCGGGCAAAACGATTGTAGCGGCGCTCGCTGCTGCTCAGACCGCGCATCGTGGTCATCAGACCGCCTTACTCGCTCCGACCGCTATTCTCGCGACCCAGCATTACGAGAGCCTTTGCGAACTTTTCGCCAAGCTGGCTGATTTCGACGTTTATCCCGGCTGGCGCATGCCGCGCATCGCTCTTTTGACCGGGGCGACGCGAGGGAAGCATGAGCTGAAGCGGCTGATTCGCACCGGCGAAATCGATCTTGTCGTCGGCACGCACGCCCTTTTGACTGATGACACCAGCTTTCGCTCGCTTGCCTTTTGTATTATCGACGAACAGCATCGTTTTGGTGTCGGCCAGCGCCAAAAATTACTCCTTAAATCTCCCGCCAATACCGCTCCGCATCTCCTGTCGATGACCGCGACTCCGATCCCGCGCTCGCTCCAGCTGACTATCTTTGGTGATCTTGACGTTTCGCTACTCAACGAACTCCCGCCCGGGCGCCAACCGATCGTGACTAAAATCCTCCCCGAGACTGCCCAGCACGATGACCTCTATCCCAAAATGCGCGAGCTACTCGCCAAAGGCCAACAGATTTATTGGATTTGTCAAGTGATTGAAGAGAAAAATTCCAATACTGCCACCCCAGTCAAAAAACAAAGCAAAAAACTCCAAGAACTTTTTCCCAACTACGCTGTCGGCATGCTTCATGGTAAAATGAAACCCGAAGAAAAAGACCAGGTTATGGCCGATTTTGCCGCCAATAAAATTCAAATTCTAGTCTCGACCACCGTTGTTGAAGTCGGCGTTAATGTCCCGAACGCTAATATGATTGTTATTCAAGATGCCGAGAACTATGGCCTCGCCCAACTTCATCAGCTTCGTGGTCGCGTCGGGCGCAGCAATCAGTCCGCCAGCTGTTTTCTCTTAACTACTGGCGACGGCGACCCTTCTCGCCGCCTCAAAGAAATGGAAAAATCTACGGACGGTTTTCATCTCGCCGAAGTCGATTTAAAAATCCGTGGTCCAGGCGAAATTTATGGCGCCCTGCAGCACGGCGAGTTGAATCTCCAGGTTGCCAACCTCAGCGACACGGAATTAATCGCGCAAGCCAGCCATCACGCCAGCGAATTCGCCAAGCATCCCGAGCAGCTTTCCGCCTATCCTGAGCTTGCCTCGCGTATCAAGAAATACCAGCAACTTACTACCCTGAACTAATCGCCAATCTACCCGCACTTTATTGGTCTTCTAGCTTTCTATCGGTATTACCCCTCTCTGTAATCTGTTGTAAATTTTACAACATCTTTCGTCAAAACCTCCTTCCAGGCGGTTTTCTAGCGTATAATGATATAGTTATTATGTATTCAACGACGACCATCGTTAAAAACTCCAAGTTTTCCGGCAAGATCATCGGCACTCATCAGCAGCTCGATCGTGCCGCACGCAGAACGTTGACCTCGCTTTTACCGCGCGGCCGTTATTTTCCGACCGCGAAGGAAATTATCTATTTTGAAGGCACCCGCGGCCCCGACGGCTTGAAACGCAAAAGTCCCGGTATCGACGAACCTTCGCATATGATGCCGGACGGAGTGGATCAGCTCGGCGACACTCCTTCGAGCGTCGACCATGGTTCGCTCGATGAGCGCTCGGTCTGGACCATGATCGTTGACCATCGCTGGAATCTTATTCAAGCTTTGCGCTCCGGCGATCATATCCGTGCAGCTTTCGAGGCAGCCTGGATGGCGCACATGATCACCGACGGTTTGACCCCAGCGCACCATTTTCCGCTTTCCGATGTCAAGGACGAGCTGATGACTGATAAAGAAATGATGCGCATTTTTGGGCAACCGATCAAAGGCCTTATCCATGGCCGTAATATGCTCGAAACCTTGCGCAACAACTGGCTCTATTGGGGCGCCGGCGGCCATATGTCGCAACATGTCGCCTACGAATACGGCGTCGCTATGCTTGCCGCCGCGCTTCCTCAGAAAAATCTCCTTCCGAACCTCAGTCGTTCTGATGTTCAAGGCGCTGATTTTGAGCAAACCTTCCGCGAGTCGCTCAGCTTCGTTCAAAAACACGATTTTTACACTCGCTTCCGCCGTGACGGCTGGACGACCGAACTTGCCCTCGAGACAAAAGACATCCTCCTGCCCGAAATCACCAAAATGATCGCCTTTGGCTGGTATTCGGCCGCTGAGGAAGCCTATCATCTCCCGAAAAGCTCAAAATCCTCATCGAACCTACCCGTCGCCTCTGGTTCCTCATCTTCATCTGGAAAGCCTCGAAATGCCTCAGCCTAGCTCTCTCCGCATTATTTCTGGAACTTACAAGGGAACGAAGCTTCTTTCGCCCGCCGACGCCTCGATGCATCCGATGGGCGCGCGCGAAAAACTAGCGCTTTTTAACATGCTTTCGGTCGAAGGGCTGCGCGTACTCGACCTCTATGCTGGTTCGGGCGCCTTAGGTCTCGAAGCCCTCAGCCGTGGCGCGAAATCCGTCGTTTTTGTCGAAAAATCGTCCCAAAACGCCCAAATCATCCGCCAGAACCTCCAAAAACTCGCTCTTTCCGCCCCGAAAGCGCAAGTTTTGCGTCAATCGGTCGCAGAGTTTTGCTCGGAGCGGCCCGTAGCGGGCGATTTTGACGTCGTTATCGCCGATCCGCCCTATGACCGCCTCCTCGCTGCAAAAGGGCAAAAATCTGCCTCTTATGACGTTGTTTACGCTGATCTAACGCAGGGTTTGACATTTTTAGCCCAAAATGGCCTTTTTGCGCTTTCGTCACCCTCAGCGCTCCCTGTGATCGAATTTGCGTCGTTTACGACAATTTCTACGCATACCTATGCCGCTGCTCGTTTGACGGTTTATACTCGTGCTGACTGAGTCGCCACTATCCCCCGTTCGATCGAACGGGGGATTTTGCCACCCTAGCGCTCTTTTGTGTTATAATGAACCCAAGTCCGCGTGGTGAAATTGGTATACACGTATGCCTTAGGAGCATATGCCGCAAGGCGTGCT
>CAYXZG010000039.1:0-6113 GCA_964469535.1 uncultured Candidatus Saccharibacteria bacterium | reverse complement strand
CGACCTCTTCCTTGGCAAGGAAGCGCTCTAAACAACTGAGCTACGCCCGCGTATGTTGTCATTGTACATGAGAGGTGCGCGGAAGTCAAGGACTTTCGGGGAAGGGTTGCTGGTGCCCGGTATGAGACTTGAACTCATATGGATTTCTCCATTCGATTTTAAGTCGAACGCGTATACCAATTCCGCCAACCGGGCGGACGCCAACATGTGTATTATAGCACAAAAATAGAATAAATGATCATTTACTGCGGCGGCCATCGACACCAAGGAGTTTGAGCGCGGTGCAGACGTCACGGAGGAGCTTGCGGCGAAAATCGATAATGCGAACGCGGTAGCCAAAAAGTTGTTCAAGATCAGTATGCAGGTCCCAAAAGTGGGTGTTAAGCAGGAGGATGACGTTTGGCGCAAATTGATTGCGCGGTGGAGGGAGTTCGATTGGAGTTTGAGAAACGGTGGGCCTTTGAGGTATGATGGGCTGGGGAGGGGCGGATTTTTGTTCGCGGATGACTTCGAGAAGAGGGCGGTTTTGGTCGGTAGAACGAGAAGGTATGGTGGTGGCGTAACAGGAATAAATAAAACTGTGTGAGGAGACTTTTGGGCTGAGTGCGAAGTCGGAGCGGAGCTCGAGGTGAAGGACGTCACGGGACATTTCGTCAAGGTTGATGAGGTTTTCCCAGCCGGAGCAGTCAGGAAAGATGAATTCGGAATGGGGGAGGCGATAGCGAAGGGTTTGATTGATTGGCTGATCGATGAGACGGTTATCCATGAAAACTGCGATTTGGCTAGGAAAGTGCTTGGACTTAGTAATAAGATGATAATCGAGATCGACACCAATGAAGTTTTGGTGGGGATGGCGAGATTCTAGTTCGGGAAGAAGAGTAGAGACGAGGTAGCCGCCAAGCACGATAAGGTCGACTTTATCAAAATAGTGCGAGAGACAGTTTTCTGCATGATGGAGGATTTCGGAAAGGGGGAGATCTTCGTACGGGAGATGATCCCAATCAATCGCCCGGATAATTTCGACGGTTTTAAGTTCTTGAGAGAGAAAATTGGCGACGGTTTCTCCGCCCCAACCACCATCAAAGACAACAATTTTTAGCATAATTTTCCTTCATATTTGTCGTTAAATTTATACCAAAATCGGAGGCCTGAAAAAGCCATTTTTGAGGTTTCTTTACAGAGTGTATAGAAACGAGCGATTTTGGAGGAAAGGGGCAGGAAAATTGGGATAAGATTGGGGAAGAAAATGAAGATAAGCGAGGTATGAGCGAGGCTATAAATATGCTAGAATGAAGACATGAATAATAGAGTGCCATTAGCAGAACGGATGCGGCCGCAAAAGTTGGACGAAGTTGTCGGACAGGAGGCAATTATTGGTGATGGGAAGATTTTGACGGAAATCGTGCGGAAGGCGGAACCGGTAAATTTGATTTTTTGGGGGCCGCCGGGAACGGGCAAAACGACTTTGGCAAGGATTTTAGCGCGTGAATATAAGGCGGATTTTGTGGAATTGTCGGCGGTGACGGCGGGTAAGAAAGATATCGCAGAAGTGGTCGAGCGGGCAAAGGTGAACTGGAATCTGAAGACGCGGACAGTACTGTTCGTGGATGAAATTCACCGGTTTAATAAGGCGCAGCAGGACGCGTTTTTGCCGCATGTGGAATCGGGATTGATTATTTTGATCGGAGCAACGACGGAAAATCCGAGTTTCGAGGTGATTTCGCCATTAATCTCGCGGTCGAGAGTAGTGCTCGTGTCGGCGCTAAAAAAAGATGATATTCTAGAAGTTTTGCGTCGGGCGGTGAAAGCGGAGGGTGCAGAAAAGCGAGTAACGGAGGAAGCGTTAGATTACATTGCGGAACTGTCGGGAGGAGATGCGCGGTCGGCATTGGGCGACTTGGAGCTGTCGATGAGCTTGGCGGAAAAAATCGACAAGAAAGTAGTAGAGACGGCAGTCGGGAAAAAGATGCTACCTTATGATAAATCGGGGGATTATCACTATGATAATATCTCGGCTTTTATTAAATCGATGCGGGGATCGGATGTGGATGCGACGTTGTACTATTTGGCGAGAATGGTAGCGGGTGGCGAAGATCCAAAATTTATTGCGCGCAGAATGGTGATTTTTGCGTCGGAAGATATTGGCTTGGCGGGGAATGGGGCGTTGAATTTGACAGTGAGCTGTTTTGAAGCGATTGAAAGAGTAGGAATGCCAGAAGGAGGAATTATTCTGAGTCATGTGGCGGTAGTGCTCGCGAAAGCAAAGAAGAATCGAGATACGTATGATGGTTGGGCGAGGGCACAAGCGGTGGCGGCAAAAAGCATGGGATGTCCGGTGCCGACGTGGTTGAGGAATGCGTCGACGAAGTTGATGAAGGATTTGGGATTTGGCCAGGGGCAGAAGTGGGAAGCGGGATTTCATCTGGATAAGAGCTATTTGCCAGACGATGTGAAAAATGAAAAGATCTTCTAAAGAGTGGATTGGGACAGGGAATTTGTGCTTGGTAAAAACGGATAGATGTGGTAGAATAGGTGAAGTTATTGATTTCTAACAAAAACTAACCGAAAGGAATTGGGGATGGTAGAAGAGAACATGGGAGCGGAGAAGGTAATTCGGATTGCAGGTTCGATCACGGTGGATGAATTGGCGCAGGCTTTGGGACTTTCGGTGACGGCACTGATCGGTGAATTGTTTAAAAATGGGATCGTGGCGACAATTAACCAGCGGCTTGATTTAGAGACGGCGGAAATTATGATCGGGGAGCTGGGGATTAAGAACGTAAAATTGGAACGAAAAAATACGGCGGCGAATTTGACGGGAGATCATCGACGCGAACTGAGTAAAAACGCGGTAGCGCGTCCGCCGATTGTGGCGGTGATGGGGCACGTCGATCATGGCAAAACGACTTTGCTGGATACACTTTTGAATAAAAAGACAGTAGAGACAGAAGCTGGAGGGATTACGCAGCATATTTCGGCGTATCAATTAGAATATGAGGGTCGAAAAATAACCTTTTTGGACACGCCAGGGCACGAAGCGTTTGCGGCGATTCGACAGCATGGAGCGATGTTGACGGATATTGTGGTGATTGTGGTGGCGGCAGATGATGGTGTGAAACCGCAGACGATTGAGGCGATTAAATTTGCGCAGAGCGCGAATGCAAAAATCATTGTAGCAATAAACAAGATTGATCGTGAAGGGGCGGATGTGCCGCGGACGATGGCGGATTTGTCGACGCATGGATTGCAACCGGAAGAATGGGGCGGGGATGTGATGATGATCCCGGTGTCAGCGAAGACGGGTGAAGGTCTAGACAGATTGCTAGAAAGTATTCTATTGGTGGCGGATGTGGAAGAGCTGAAGGCGGATGTCGATATTCCGGCGGAGGGATTGGTGATCGAGTCGCACATGGAGACGGGAAGAGGGTCGGTCGTGAATCTTCTGGTGACGGGAGGAGAGCTCAAAGTCGGGGAATTTGTGGCGGCAGGAAATACGTATGGAAAAATTCGGACGATGCTAGACTTTCGGGGAAAGCCGAAGGGAAAGGCGACGCCATCGACGCCAGTGACGGTGACAGGGTTTAAGGAATTGCCGAATTTTGGGGATCGGTTCTTTGAGCATAAAGATGAAAAAAGTGCACGGAAAGCGGCACTTTTGAACGCACAGGCGGCAGCGAATGAAGCAATGTCAGCGAATGTTACGTCGACGGATTTGCTGCGAATGATGAATTCGGTAGACAATTCTAAAGTGTTTAACGTGATCGTGAAAGGTGATGTGCTGGGATCGGTGACGAGTGTGGTAGATTCGCTAAAAATGATTGACACGAAGGGCGAAGTGACGCTAAACGTGGTGGCGACGGGCGTGGGCGACATTACGGAAAATGATGTATACATGGCGGCGGGTGATGCGGCAGATAATACGGTGATTTATGGATTTAATGTCAATGTGCCGACAAATATTAGTAAAATGGCGGCGCGGGACGGTGTGCAAATTCGGAATTATCGAATTATTTATGAATTGCTTGACGACGCGAAGAGCGCGATGGAAGATCTGCTGGGCGAAGAGGTGATCGAGACGGAAGTTGGCGAGATGAAAGTGATGGGGGTATTTCGGCAGACGAAGACGGAAATTATCGCGGGTGGGCAGATGCTAAGTGGAAAATTGACGCCGGGCGTGAGAGCGTGGCTTAAACATGATAAAGAAATTATGGGTGAGGCAGAAGTTGAAAGCGTGCAGAAGGAAAAAATTGATACGAAAGAGTTGATCGAGAATGAGATTGGTGGATTGGCTCTAAAAACAGAAAAGAAAATGAATTTGGCGGTGGGTGATCGGTTGGTCTTCTTTACGCGAGAGCGGAGGAAGCGAAAGCTGTGATTTGAGCGGAAAGGCCTGTGAAACCCACGGGCCTTTTTTGGAAACTTTGGAAAAAATAAGAAAAAGCGGGTTGACACAGAAAAATACGTGCGCGATAATGGTGGTATATAAAAGCAGTAGAGGAATACTAAATGAAGATAAAAAAAGTATCAAGAATTAGGTTCGTCGGACTGACAGGGTGCTTCGGTGCGCTGACTTTGTTGGCTCTGGCGATGCTCTGCCCAATGGCGGAGGATAAAGCGAATGCGCAAGACGGTTATGGTATAGCGCCTCTCGCAGCGTATATGCCGTCGTCGGTTGCGATTCGGCTCGACAACGACAATCTAAACACGGTGATTCAGCCGACGAAGGATGGGTCGTTTAAATATGGCACTATCAATGCGCAGGTGACAGTGTCGGGGGCGAATGAATATCAGGTGCTGATCGGGAACGGTGGTTCTTTGACGGGAAAGACGACTGGTACCGTAGGCATTAACGCAATGTCGGGCGCAAAGACTGGCGCTGAGATGGACTCGAACACTTGGGGCTATACAGCGGCGGATGGTGCAAACGCGGCGATTGCGGCGGATGCGACTTATAACCCAGTGCCGACTGGTAATACTGGCGTGGTAAGTGGTAAAATCAACCTTTCTAACCAGAGCTATGCGGATGATCATACGTTCACGATCGCTTTTGGTGCGAAAGTTGATACGACGATTCCGGCCGATACATATTCGCGTACGGTGAATGTCGCGGCGGTGGCTGATCCGCATTTGGTTACTTCCTTGGCGGACGCAGCGACGATGCAGGATGTCGATACGGCGATTTGTGATGCTTCGACTGAAGGATTTTCAAAGCGCTTGATGGATCTTCGCGATGGTAAATACTATTGGGTTTCGAAGATGAAAGACGGTAACTGCTGGATGACGCAGAACTTGGATCTTTTCATCACGGAAAATGGTCTGACGGGTGATACGACGGATTTGCCAGCTGGATATCAGTGGGATAATTCGAAGGCGACCGGTTCGGATTTGGCCTTGATGGGTACGGATGGTAAATATTATGCTCCGTCGGAGACGAAGACGGTCATGCCGGCAGCGGATTCGAATCCAAGCCAGACTTCGACTTATTCTTGGGATCAAGGATATTATGTCTATAGTACGCCAGCAGCGACAACTTCCTGTGGTAGCCAGACATATGGTATCATCGCATGTTCTGATCATGTACAAATGAGTACGGGTGAAGGTGCAGATCCGACCAAAGGCACTTTGAGTGTAGAACTCGCGAATGCTAATAGGCCGGAAGGTAGCGCAGAGGTTACTCAACCAGTTGAAATTACAAACGGTGGTGTGACTTCGTTCATTGATGTTGGTGCTACGGCTGTGAACGGTGTGAAATGGTGGGCATATCCTGGTGATGATTTCGCAGGTGCAGCTACGGGTAAAAAGTCTTTGACTAACGAAGCAATGACTCAGTCGATTACGGCGGATACTTATACGGTCGGAACGGGTGAGAGTGCGACGACCTATTCGAAAGTAACTGGTACGGTGAAGGACAACGATCCGTACATCGGAAAGATCGTTTGGAGCGCAGATGGTAAGGAAAGCCACACGCTCGCAGCAGGGGATCATGTCTTTGATGCACACTACTTGATAGGGAATTATTATCAGTGGAATACGGCCACGGCAGGTACGGGCGGTACTATCACGGAAGGCGAAGCAGTTGCTTCCATCTGCCCTAAGCACTGGCAACTACCAAG
>CAYXZG010000038.1:0-7425 GCA_964469535.1 uncultured Candidatus Saccharibacteria bacterium | reverse complement strand
TCATCTTTTTCTTTTCGACTTCGTGGCCGCAGCGCCAGCATTTGCCGTTTTCGACCTGCTCGTTGGCAAGGACGGTCTGGTCGACGGGGCACCACCATTGGTATGATTCCTTCTGGTAAGCGAGGCCGGCCTTCAGGAGTTGCAAGAAGCACCACTGAGTCCATTTGTAGTACTCCGGATCGCTGGTGTTGATTTCGCGGTCCCAGTCGATCGCATAACCAAGTTTTTGGGCTTGTTTGCGGAAGTTGGCAATATTAGTCGCGGTCGCGCGCTGAGGAGAAATGCCGGTCTTGATTGCGTAATTCTCGGCCGGAAGACCGAAGGTATCATAACCAAAAGGCCGTAGCACGTTCATTTCTTGCTGCATATAGAAACGCGTCAAAACGTCAACGATGGTAAAATTGCGAACATGACCAACGTGAAGACCGGCGCCGGACGGATACGGAAACATCTCAGCGAGGTATTTTTTCGGCTTGTGCTCGTCGAGCGGGCCAGCTTTAAAAGCTTTTGTCTCAGCCCAAATTTTTTGCCATTTTTGTTCAATCTTCAGAGGGTCATATCTATCCATGTTGACATTATAACACACTAGAGATAATAAGAGACGAAGATCTGGATTTTGATTTGTGATATAATGAAAACGTCTTTAGAACCTTAGAAGACAAATATTTTTACGAGGTGATGAACTTGAGAGTAAGCGGCATCAATGATCTGGTGGTGACGATTTCTGTCGCAGCCAAGGAGGATGAGCGGACGCTACTGGTTCGGGACGTCTATGACGAGGCGCCACTCGTGTTGACGTTCATGAAAAACTATCCCGACGCCGAAATCCTCCAGGCGGTCCAAGCATCCAGCCTTTTGCAAGAGTTCCGGGACGATTTTCCGAAAATTTTGCACGGAAAATCGCAGCGCTGGAAACTTTGGGAAGTGCGCGCAAGCCCGCAACGGCTGATTCTGAGGTATCGACGCGGTCGGCTGGTCAGCGCGGATGCGGCGATCGAGAAGCTGAAGGTGTTTAATGGCGAAATCGACGTCGTCGTCAGCGACGCAACCGTGATCGGTATCGAGATCTGCCAGCCCGAAGGCGAAAATCCGGACCTCACGGTCAGGATCGAGGCGAGCAGCAGCTGTTCTAGCGGTACCCATACGATACGCTGCACCAAGATGCGCGGGGAGAACAAGCTCGGGTCTATCACGGCTACGTCTTACGCTGATGCGTGAAATTTGTCTTCCCCATCACCGCTCGTTTCGACGGGCGGTGTTTTATAGGCATGCTAAACCCCGCCACGCGAAGGCGGCGGGGTACGACAGTAAGAAAGGTCTAGCGAGGGAGTGAGCGTGCTAAGTCAGCGCAGAGTCGGTTCGTATGGATGCGGGACACTCGGATCGTCGGCGTGACCGCCCCTGACTTTGATGAATTTAATCTCCGGCTCGGGCTCGGAGGGCTCGAGCGTGGAAGAATCCGGTGTATGGTGGTCAGTAGCGACTTCGACTTTGCGAGGATCAGGGTTAGGCGTCGGAGAGCCAGTAACAGCTTCGGGAGGCTCGGGCTCAGAATCAGGCGCACATCTACGATTAGGAGGCGCAAAAAGCCCCCAATCAATGCATGCGTCGGACAAGACTATAAAGATAAGGGCTACGATTCCCATACAGATTGTCGTGAAGAGGCAATGCCAAATTGCTTGGCTACCGGATACATAGCAGATCCAGGCCAAGATATAGACGCCGGCAGAACCGCGGCTATCAGCGTAGGCACAGGCGATAACGAAAAGCAGACTCAAAATCAGGAAAGCGGCGCCGCTATGCTCGCCGAGGAATTCTCCCAAGAGAGTAAAACCTCTCCAGATGGTTCCGAAGAGTTGCCGCATGAAGAGTCCGCCGGAAAAGATCATGATAACCGCCGAGACGCCGATGACTACGATACGGTAAATATCGTAGTCTCTCTCGCTGATCAGCTCAGCTTCGAGGCGTTGCTTGGCGATGATCAGGCGTACCGCAGCGACGCAGATCACTCCGACGTAGAGGCAGAGGACGAGCGTGCCGATCAGATAGGTGTCGAAACTGCTAAGGAAATTCTTGATAGACTCCATAAATTCCTCCTTGAAAAATGGGCAGATGAGGTAGGGACGACGGGTGCGACCGGGACGGCTGGGAC
This sequence comes from uncultured Candidatus Saccharibacteria bacterium, assembly GCA_964469535.1. GTDB lineage: Bacteria > Patescibacteriota > Saccharimonadia > Saccharimonadales > Saccharimonadaceae > Nanosyncoccus. Next base: position 5,273 of record CAYXZG010000038.1, on the reverse strand, counting down.
GAGAAATCACCACTCCTTTCTTATTTCAGAATGTTCTAAGTCAAGCCAAAACTCACCTCGACGAGGCTTATACTTTCATTGTAGCACACATAGCGAATTTTGTCAAGACTTTTGATGGGATTTGAGCAACTTTGGAATAAAAATCTCGGCGAACAAGGCGCTTTTAGACTATTTCACGATCTGGTCTTCGTCGGCCAGCGGCTGGATACCGGACTTAGCACTCGAAAAACCGTCGTAATAATTGGTCTTGATCGGTGGGTGGCCGATTTTGTTAGCGGATTTGACAATTTCGTCGATATCGTCGGTCAATTTGTAGATTTTGGTGTCGTTTTTACCGATCAAGCCGAGCGGGAGCATCTTGGACTGGAAGAATTTATCGAGCGGGCGCCAAAAACTTTTGCCGAAAAGGAAGACAGGCATTTTGGGCATTTTGCCTTCCTGCATAAGGATAATGATTTCCGTCAACTCGTCCATCGTCCCGAGGCCGCCCGGGAACATGACGTAAACTTTCGCCGACATCGCGAGCATAACTTTGCGGGCGAAGAAATAGCGAAACTGGAGGGTGTCGGTCAAATAAGGGTTCGGATACTGCTCATGGCGCAAGGTGATATTGAGGCCGATACTGCGCCCGCCGTATTCAAAGGCACCGTGATTAGCAGCCTCCATGATCCCCGGACCGCCGCCGGTAATGACGGCGTGGCCGTTTTGGGCGAGACGCTGGCCGAGTTCGCGGGCTTTTTTGCAATATTTATTCTCTTGGGCGAGGCGTGCAGAGCCAAAAATCGTGACGCCCTGCGGATAGGTACGGACGATTTTGAGACCGCGTTCGAGATCGTTGGCATAAGCTTTAGCGCGTTCGATGTCTTGCGCTTCGAGTTGTTTGAGGAGTTTTTCGTCTAACATAATTCCCTTTCCGTTATAATACGATAATGTTTACGGTTCTGATTCAGTCGATTGCGTCCAGCCGGTTAGGTCTTCGATTTGTTGAATCGGCATCGGATGAAGCGGTTCGTCGTTCGTGATAATGCCGGTCTGGGCGCCATAAAATTGCGTAACTTTCGAGGCGTTGGCAGCGGCGTACTGGAGGGCGGCGTAAAAATCGCCCGAATCGGCGTACGCAGCCAAAAAGCCGGAACCGAAAGCGTCGCCGGCTCCGGTCGCGTCGCAAAAGCGCTTTTGTTCATAGACACCGAGACGGTAAGACGCGGCGTGATCAGTCGCGATTGCGCCCATCGCGCCGTCGGTAATGAGTACTGTCGGGCAGTAATTCGATAAATGCGAAAGCAACTCAGTGAGGAGAACGCCAGGGACGATCTGGGCGGCTTCACGCTTGTCGACGAGCAGAATGTCAACATCGCGCAGCAAACCAATGAGCTTTTTAGGATGAGTGAGTTCGGCTGGGCCAGGATTAAACATGACTTTGGCGCCGAGAGCATGCGCAGTGGTGAAAAAGTCCAGCAGCTTATGCATATCGCCACGCAAGCTAGTCACATACAGCCAATCAGGATTGATCGTTTCGAGATCGGCGGGCTGGAGATTATGATAATCAGCCGAGACGCCGCGAAAAGCCAAGGTCGTGTGCTTCCCGGTATGGGCGTCGAGGAGGATCACGGAACAACCAGTCTGCCCGGGCAAGAAGTTCAAGTAGCTCGTGTCGATATTCTCCGCATCAAGGCGAGCAAGCACAGCTTCGCCGGCCGGATCGTGGGCGAGATTGCCGAGGAAAATTGTTTCATGGCCAAAACGTGCAAAGGTGACAGCGGAATTCGTACCACTGCCGCCCACCTCGAAAGCAATTTTGTCGATGTCGATTTTATCACCGATCGCAAGCTGACTGAAAATCGACTTGTCGGCGATTTCAATGCTGCCAAAATCATCGCGATCGATCATGTAGATGTCTTGGGTGGCAGAACCGAGGGTGACAATACGGCTCATATGAGGACACCCAGTTTTTCAGTTTCGGCGAGGAGCGACTGGTACATAGCAGCTTTGTCAGCGGCTTGCGTAATAGCGCTACCAACGTTAATGACGTCGATACCAGCGTGAGCCAGGGCGCGGACATTGCTGAGGTTCGCGCCGCCGTCCCAGCCGATCTCGACGTCAGGTTGAATCGCGCGGATGAGGGCGACTTTCTCGGTCTGAAGCATGTCGATGGCGCCACCTTGCTTCCCGAGTTCGCCGGCGAAGATCATGACATGATCAACGGCTGAGATGAGATTAGCGACTTTGCCTGGAAAAGTGCCGCGGAGCAAAGCGAGACCAGTCTTAATCTCGGCGGCTTTCAGCTGCGTGAAAATTCCTGCCAGATCGTCATCGACTTCGGCGTGCAATATACAGAGCGACGGCTTCAGAGCCAAAATCGCCGACAGATGGTCGCTCGGGCGAGCAGACATCACGTGTAAATCGATCGCGAGATCCGGCACAGGGCGCATATCCGAAATCGGCACCATCACCGTCGGCGCAAAAGTGCCATCAGAGGCATCAATCTGAACGCGCGGAGCAAAAGCCTTAAAAGCGGCGAGATTAGCGTCAAATTCGGCTTGATTATCGGTAGTGATGGTGGGGACGATAAGCGACATGATTAGCTCTCCTTGTCAAGACGTTCGGCGCGACGGCGGTATTTTGGATCGGGATTTTCACGAGTGTGGCAGAAGGCTTTGATAATGACTTCCATTTCGTCGAGGCTGAGACGGTCAGCCGAGAGACAGAGCACGTTCGCATAATCATTAGCGCGGGCATGCTGGGCGCTTTCGGCAGTGTCGGCGTTCGCAGCGCGAATACCTTTGAAACGGTTAGCCTGGATAGTGACGCCGTGCGCCGAGCCGCAGAGCAGGATGCCGAAGGAATTTTCTCGCGCGAGCACAGCTTTCGCGACGGCGATCGCAGCGTCATTATAATCGTCTTCGGCGTCGTAAGTTTCAGGACCGAGATCTTCGGCGTGAACGTTTTCGTGACATTCGTTCAATAGCGGGAAAAGCGCTTCTTTTTTTTCAAAGCCACGATGGTCGGAGGCGAGAAAAAGTGTGTATTCTGGGACCATGGCGTTATCTCCCGAAATCCACGGCCAGCTCGACGAGACGGTTCGAGTAGCCCCATTCGTTATCATACCAAGCGATCACCTTGACTAAGTTGCCACAAACGACATCAGTCAGAGACAAATCCATCACGGCAGAATGCGAGTTGCCACGGAAGTCGGAGCTAACGAGCGGCTCATAGGTGACGTCGAGGATACCTTCGTAGTAAGGCTCTTTAGCAGCACGCTCGAACACACGGTTGATTTCCTCAATATCCGTATCACGCTTCAAGACGGCGGTAATATCAGCAAGCGAAACGACGAGACTCGGCACGCGCACGGAGAGACCGTTAAAACGGCCAGCGAGCGACGGGATCGTCAAAGCGGCAGCCTTCGAGGCACCAGTCGTCGTCGGAGCGATATTGACGCCGGCGGCACGCGCCTCGCGGAGATCCTTCGCAACATCGTCGACTAGACGTTGCGAGACGGTATAAGAATGGACGGTAGTCATCATGGCTTTTTCGATACCAAAGTTGTCTTCGAGAATCTTCATGGCCGGAGCGATACAATTCGTCGTACAGGAGGCGCAGGAGAGAATATCGTCGTCCGCCGTGACGACTTCTTCGTTCACGCCGAGCACAACGGTCTTAGCGCCAGGCCCTTTCGCCGGGGCAGAGATCACAACTTTGCGTGCACCGGCATTAATATGGCCGCGCGCCGCCGAGGGGTCCGTAAAGGCACCGGTACATTCCATCACGACGTCGATTTTCAACTTATCCCAGGGAAGACGAAGCGGATCCGGCTCGGAGAGGAAAAGGATTTTCTGGCCATCAACGATAATATGTTTGTCATCCCAGTCAATTTCGTGATCGTAAACGCCATAAGCCGAATCATATTTGAGCAAATGCGCAAAACTCTTCGCGTCACCGAGGCTATTGATCGCAATTACCTCGGCGTCGCGGCGCTCAAAAGCGATCTTGAAGGCACACCGCCCGATCCTGCCGAAGCCATTGATAGCCACTCTTACCATTTTACCTCCTAAAAATATACCTTACTTTCGATTATAGCATAAATTTTATGAAATTTTGGAGAATTTAATGGTATTTTTGGGATTTTAGCATATAAAGTATTGACAAAATAGGCTTTGTGTGCTACAATGGAAAGATAGGGGTCTACGCTCGCCCCTATCAACCAAGCTAATCGAGCGATCGCAGTTTAAGATTTGGATTCAGAAGCATTCTCATTATCAGTACACTACACATTGCTAACCGAAAATTGACAGAGGAGGAAGAAAAGATGGCAGTCAAAAAGGTAGCCGAGTTGCAAAGCTTCGACGAACTCGGGCTGAGCTCTGCGCTACAAAAATCCCTAGCCGACTACTCCCCAGCGGACGTCGTCCGCGCGGCACGTAAAGGCAAGATCGAACAGCAGTTCAAAGGCATCGGCCGAAAGAAAGCAGCAGAGATCGCTAAGTGCGTACGCGAAGCCGGATATATCTACATCGAGGATACGCAATCTTTCGGCATTCGTCGGCTGATGGCGGCGATCGACCCGGAATACAAGGAGCGCCTTTGGAGCGACGAAGAGTACGAGCGACGCCAGCGAGTAAAATCGTGGCAAGTCGAGGCGGTTTTTAATCGCCTGAGATACATGCACGAGGAACGACGGACATTCATAATACGTCGTTTCAGCGTGGACGGGCAAGCTCCGCTCACGCCAAGAGAAATCGGCGTCGAGCTCAAAATGCCGTACGAACGTGTTATTGGCCTCGAAAGAAGAGCTATACAATCGGTTAAACACTCGTATTGGAATCGTTTCTCTGGCTATTTTCCGGAAATCCTACTGCCAGACTATAACCCCGATCCGGATAGCGTGTCGGATTCCCCCGTAGATTCGATTTCCGTCGCGAAATTGAAGCCACCTTGCGGGATGCCTGCCTATGTCTTGAAGGCCTTACGGAAAGCCTACATCGACTCGGTAGGGCAGCTCCGGCGGATGACGGTGCATGATGTCGGCGACATCCAGGGTATGGACTATGCTGGTATATATGCCCTCAAAGCAGCGCTGCATCAAATCGAGATAGACGATATTAAAGTTGATCTACTGTATTGATACTCCGCAATTTCCTGCGACTGCGAAAAGAATTCCGGATTTGGTACGACAGTTACTGCCGCTGACCCTACGCTATGATCCTGAACCCATTTCAATAATCGACCACCAGACTGAGGTCTGGTGGTTTTGGGCTCGCCGGCCATGCCGG
>CAYXZG010000037.1:0-7676 GCA_964469535.1 uncultured Candidatus Saccharibacteria bacterium | reverse complement strand
ACTAATCGTGCGGGAGTCCTGCAGGCAGCGTATATGATTTTTTTCTGAGTTTTTCACATCATCCCCAAAATTCGACCACTTGAATCTCGAAAAAACCATCAAACTATTGACTTTTATGATTAGCTGTGCTATAATGTATAGATAACGTCTTTTCTTGACGCGCATTTTACACAAAAAGGAGAGAAATCCATGGAAGACCGTCAGCGAAGCTCGCAACATAGCCCCTGGTACGACAGATATATTGATCCGCCAAAACCACCAAAACCTCGACGTCTCCACGCCGGCGACAATTGGCAGGGAAACATTCTTGCACTCGGACAAGTCATTTTCTCTTGGCTGTTCCCGTTCTTCAGCATCCCGGCCATCGTCCTGACAATCAACGCCATCCTCACTCGCATAACCACTCCACTCACGATTTTTATGAGCGGCATCACCCTTATTAGCATCACCTATTTCCACCTGGATCTAATTTTCCTCTGGTCCAAGATCGCCGCCCGCTGCCATTTCGTGCCACTCGGTCGCCGCTTTCGTATCACACCCACCCCATACGCTCTCAGCATCATCCACACCATTTTCGCCTTATACTCCAGCCCCAATGTACAACGCTTCTGGAGCATAACCGTCATGATCGGCGCCGCCCTCATCGCCCTTTTCTCCGCCGCCTTCGTCATTGTCTTCAATGACCACCTCAAATTCAGCGACTTCTTTCACGTCGATTTCTACGATTAATCTCCAAACCCCGGCTCGTCCGGGGTTTACCCCTTTCAAATAGTTTAGCGTTTCCACAATATCCGCCCCCGCCCTAAGCACTGGCAACTACCAAGAGCTAAAGTGGAGATTGCTGAAGAGGGATATATCGGCAATATCGGTATAATGGTCGAGGACAGTTATTGGAGTCTGCTAAATAGCTACGGATGGAAGCTTACAGACAATCACAATGGTGGACATGGTCCTACCAACTGGATGGACGAAACAATTGAATACAATGGCACGAATAATCCTTTCTACTTCATGCGAACCGGAATGTTTCTTCCTAGTAGCGGCGCATATCGTAGTGGGTACAGTGCTCATCTTTGGAGCAAAAGTCCTTCCATTATTAAACACGCAGATCGGCCAACGCAACCAGTAGCCATCGTCTTTGTGATTTTCGATGACATCGGACCTTCGCGAGTGGATAATAGTCTCTCGAACAGCCTCTCCCTTCGCTGCCTCACTCAGTAGTAGTATCCTCTAATAGGTAGATATATATGATAGATATTTTGCCTACTTACGGGTTAGAACTTCCACGAGGCAGCGAAGCACCACGCCACAGACTTCCATTGCACCAGAGAAGCTTATAAAAGTATATGATAAGATAGAAATCATAAAATTATTTACATCTAACTTTTTTTGTGCTAGAATACAGAGTATTATGGCAAAGAAAAATAATACTAAGCGCAAACTCGTTGGTCTAGTTTCCGAAGAATCTGGCATTCGTCAGTATTACACCAAGAAAAATACGATGAACACCCCAGACAAACTTTCTCTTCGCAAATACGATCCCGTCCTCCGTAAACATGTCGTATTTACTGAGACGAAAAAGAATCTCGGTCGCAACGAAGTCAAGGAAAAGAAGCGTTAGTCCAAAATACACCAACCGCCCGTCGAAAGGCCTGGAGCATCTTCTGGGGTTACGCTCAATTCTTTTGCGTATCATTATATTGAGATAGAAAATAGCCACATCATCGCAATCAAAGTTTCAATATGCGAAGTTTGGCTATTTTTAATCATTTACTTCTTTCGATCAAACATCTCACGAAAGCAACGTAAGGCTGCTCACACCCCGCTGCCAGCGCACATTATTCGATCACTAATTTCTTCAAAAACCTACGCGTCGTTTTTGTTGTTTTATTTTCCGCCTCTTCATCTGTATATTCTACCACTTCCGCTTCTTCCACGTCGTCTAACTGCCGCTCAGGCCGTTTGCGCGATGAACGCTGTACCATCACCTGTAACTCCGCCTCCGCATCATCCGCCGCATTTGACATAATCTGTTGCCATTCGTCCATTTCCGCCGCTTCCTCATCCTCAGGCAACGCCGCCCTTGGCGCCTTCTTCACTCTATGCACCGGCACGCTGTGGTCTTCTTCCGGCAAAAATGCACCGTGCGCCTGAACACTCTCATCTTCACTAGCTCCAGCCTTCGCCTCGTTCGCAGTCGCCGCCAATTTCAAGATCGGTATCCGTGCTCGTACATTTTCTACTGCCTCCTTGAACCCTTCCTCCTGCTCAACGTTACACTCCTGAAACTCCTCCGATCCAATCAAAGCCGGCACAGCATCTGACATCCCCATCACAAAATCAACATTCGTCAAACGCGCAAAATCCGCTTTCAAATCCGTATTCCCCTGATACGCACCAACGCGCATCGCATACAGCTCTTGCTCGATTTTCACCTGCTCTGGCGCACGCAGCCACTCCGGCGGACCATAATGCACATCCTTTGTCCGCGTCAAACCATTTTCCTTTTTCCCGTCATCGTTTTTGTCATCATTAGTCGTTCGCCAATCCACCGTCGTCTTCACTGCCATACACGGCCGCATTTCCAGCGTTTCGACCACTTCCGTCGCCGTCGAGAATCGATTACTTGGAGACTTTAGCCAATTCGCGAATAGTTCATCAAAAAAACCTACGATTTTCTGTTCTCGATACGCCCGAAAAATTCCCGAATCGAGATATAAATTTATCAGGCTCCCCCTTAAGCAAGCTAGCTCTAGCTCTTTCTGAAACTTCACCGCTGAATATATTTGCCGAACCTTAGCTTTCGGAGCACGCTCCATCTCACTCAACTGTTTCTTTTTCGCCGTCGCATCCCCGAAAGCCCGCGCAAACTCCGCCGCATTCGCCACAACGGTTTCTTGCGCCATAGGCTCACCCCCATCTGCCTCATCTTGCGACTCATTCATCGACGCCTCATCGTCGACCACCACCTCAATCGTCGCTCGTTTTTCCGCTTTGCGTACCGCTCGCGAAAGTGCTGTCTGCTGGAACAGTACGCCCACGGCTCTTTCATTGGCCGCCGTTACTTTATACACATAATTCGCGCTTCTCCAGCCGAGCGCCTTATCCGCCGACCCCGCCAAAACCGCAACAAACCCTCGCTCCGCCGCCCATCGCGCAATTTTATCGTTATAGATCAATTCCGGCATACAAAATGCCCGACATTCCACACCTAGCAGAATCTGCGCGCGCTGCAAAAACTTACCTACCTGCGCTACAAACTCATTTACATCGTAAAACGCCGCCAGTGAATGTCCGTACGGTTCCGCAATAATTTCGACCTGTCCCGTCTTCACTAAGTCTCGCAAACGCTGTACCAAACCTGGATCAAATTTTTCCGCCTGATCTAACCACGGCCCAGTCACAACCAAAGAAACCCTCAAGCTCTTAAACCTCTGCGTATTTCGCTCTAGCAAAGCAAACAACGGCTGATATTCTGTCGTATTAGCTTCTCGAAACTCCTTCTCGCCGTCGAAAAGTCCCTTTTCTTTTTCCTTCTCTCGCAAAACATACGGTCGGTGCAGCCGAAAAGCTAAATGAAGCGTCCGCATAGTATAATACCTCTCTCGATAATCATTATCCTTATAATATCATGAAATACCCTTGTTTTTCCGAAAATCTGCATAAGTTCCCACAATCACCCAAAATTATGCTAAAATAACAAGGTACATCCACGCTAATAGGGGCGTAGTACAACGGTTAGTATAGCGGTCTCCAAAACCGTAGATATGGGTTCAATTCCTGTCGCCCCTGCCAGGGTCTTGATATGGCACTTTCCCGTGGCACATTAAGACCCTGTTTTTTATACGCACCAAACTGGGAAATCTTCTCTAATAAAGAAAAAATTCCTCTTCTAAGGACAGAGAAATGAAAACGAAAATTATAAATGATATAGCAATAGTAAAAACTAATGAAATCATGATAAAAGATGTTCAGTCGGCAATAGATTTTATCATGACTATCAAATATGAAACAAACTGCAATAAAGTAGTATTGAATAAAAATGCAATAATAGAGGATTTCTTTATATTAAGCAAAGGATTGGCAGGAGAAATCTTGCAAAAGTTTATGAATTACCAGATTAAATTTGCTATATATGGGGATTACTCAAAATATACAAGCAAACCATTAAAAGATTTCATATATGAAAGTAATAATGGAAAAGATATATTTTTTGTGAAAAATGAAGATGAGGCAATAAAGATGCTAAGCAGGTAAATAGAAAGATAAATCGTAATTTGCAAGGAGGTAAAATTTTAGGGGCAACCACATATAAGCAAATCATCAACGAGTTATCGCCGGACAAATGAGTATACGAAGGTTTGCAGAGTTATGTTTTAACTAGCAAAAACCTTGAGAATACTTCAAATATAAAGTTTGTTAATACTAGCATTAAGCAATTGCTTAATAGATTGCAAACAGCCAATGGCAAAAATATCTGGATCTGTGGGGGCGCAAGTTTAGTTAATCAATGTATAAGTATCCCCCTGTGTACAGTTAAAACTTCCATGATGTGATAATAATAAGCAGCTCATAGCTCGACTTAACATTTAACCATTTTCCTCTAGAAACTTTGTTAAAGCCTGTCGCACTGTGCTCTGCCATATTGATTATGCTAAAAATGATTAAAATGCAAGAACCACGGCCCTGTTCGGTTTGTTGTATTGCCATGCTAGCAAATATGACTTTTGACGAAGCGACAAAATTTTGTTTCCAAGAATATTAAGCAACAAGCTTATTTAGACCCTTTCCAAATCCACCGCCAATAGAAGGGCACGAATTCTATCGCAATATTGAAGTACAACCCTAGCTAAATCTCTTCAACTTTTACATCTTAGTTCTATGGTACAATTATCCTAATGACTAAAATTACCCCACAAATCAAAGAACCCGCTCATTTTCGCTTCTGGCTCACTGCCTGGATCAGCATCTACATTCTAATTATTCTTTTTGGTCTTCTCTACCCAGACGCGACTTTCGCCGCCATTTTCAAGGTCGCCAGCATTTTTCTTTGCTTCGTCTATACGCTCTTTCTTGTGCCGCAAAACTTTCTTCTCAGCCTCGCTCTTCTCACTACGGCACTTTCCGATATTCTTCTCGCTATTAATAACGTCTCATTTCCCGGCCTCGTCTGTTTCTTCGCCACGCAGGTTATTCATCTTGCCCGCCTCAATTCTCCCGCCCAGACCAAACCCATTTATTTCCTCTGCTGTTCGACCGCCGTCTTCGTCATCCTCAACTTGTTCCTGCATTTTCTTCCCGACATTTATCCAATCGCTTTCTGCTACGCCGTCATCTTACTTCTAAACATTATTTCCAGCTGGCACTGGTTCCGTCACGAGCCAAACAATCGCTGTGCCCGTTACGCGCTGGTCGGTTTTGGTCTCTTTTCCTGTTGCGATCTTTGCACGGTTGTCTCTTATTTTTCACTCATCGGAACGCTCCCCGCTATCCTCTATCGAATCGCCAACTTCGCAGCTTGGTTCTTCTACTATCCTTCGCAAGTTTTACTATCAAATAGCCCCAAAACCGAAACTGACGAAATTGTTTCTAAGACAAAGATCTGTGATATAATGACACCAAAAGAAGGTAATCGTTAATTGGAGGTATATGGAAGGAAATAAATCACACTCACCTAGTGGTCAGCGCGCCATCATTGTTTTTGGTGCACCCTGTAGTGGCAAGTCGACATTCAGCAAACAATTCGCCGAACAATTTAATGCCACCTTTTACGATCTAGACGCTTTAAAACAAGAGCATAATCTATCTCGACAATTCATTCTTCTCCTCGTTGATCAAATCGCAAAAACCGGCTCTACGCTCATCCTCGAGGGCGGTAATGATACCGAAAAAGATCGCCGAGAACTTGCCGAAATTTTGCGCGCCGCCGGCTATACGCCGACGCTCGTCTGGATCCAAACTGATGTCAATACGATCCGTATGCGTCTCAAGAATAAGCTCAAATCCGTCGAAAAAGCCAAAACTGTTTACGACAGTCGTGTAAAGGCCCTCGAAGCTCCCTCGGACGCCGAAGCACCGATCGTCCTCTCTGGCAAGCACACTTATCACACCCAGCTCAAACAAGTTTTGACTCAACTCTAGACTACGCCACATGATTATTACAGACCGTGAATTCGGTGAAGTTATTGTGCGCAAAAATCCGCTCTCGAAGAGCGTGCGCTTCTCCGTCTCACCTTCCGGGCGACTGCAAATGTCCGTCCCGCAACATACCAGCGATTTTCTCGTTAAACGTTTTTTAAACGTCAACCGCGCTCTTGTCCGCGAAAAAATTCCCCTCAACAACCCTGCTACTCAGCGCGCCCGTGATGCCAAAAAGAAAATCCTCATGAAAAAGGCTCGCGCGTATCTCCCTTATCGCCTCGAATATTACGCCAAACTCTACGGTTATAGCTATGATAAATGCCGGCTCTCGCACGCCGCCACACGTTGGGGCAGTTGTTCTAGCAATCGCACCATTTCGCTCAACATCGGCCTCATGAATGTTCCCGAAATTCTCCGCGACTATGTAATCATTCACGAGCTTGCTCATCTTCACCACATGGATCATTCCGACGCCTTTTGGCGCGAAGTAGCCGAACACGACCCACGTTACAAGGACCATCGTCGCCGACTCAAAGCCTTTTCTCCCGGAGTTTAAAAACCGCCCCCGAAGGGGCGGTTTACGCGTCGTCAATATCTGCATATCAGCTCACGACGCTCAAGGCTCATCACGCAAATTTTCCGCCGGTTCGTCAGCCTCAGGCGTTTTCGCTCGACCACCTTCCGCCGTCACGGCGCTCTCAAACGGTTCTCCATCCGCTTTCGGCTCCGCAGCAGCTTCCGTCGTCGCACCATACGCCGCCCGCAGGGAATCATCTTTGCCATGATACGGCAATCCAGACTTCGCCGCCAAATAGCCAGCGCTATAGCCCTCCGACCAACGTTCGCCACCAGAAAGCCATTGAGCAAACGAATCCTCCTTCGCCATGCCGCAGCCTGTGCGAAAACCACACTGATAGCTCCGTCTCGCGACGCCGCTCATCTCTCGCTGATGACGATTTTTACCGTTCAGGAAGAGCACCGTGCCCACATAGGCCAAACCGCCCACGAGAGTGAATTTTACCAGAGAGTCAGTCTTCACGTCACTAGTCCTCCTTAAACACTCTCGTGTAGGCCCAGACCAGAAAGGCCCAGGCCGCCATGCCGATGCCCGCCGCCAAACAGAAACCTTTGAACAGCCGGTTCATAACGGCAAATCTCTCCGCAAAATAGTTATCGCTAAAATAGTTATCGCTTTGCGTGTCCATCAAAGTACACCCCCGTTAAATATTTAAGGCCCTTCAAACTAAGAAGTACCTCATTTTGTTATACTACTACAATCTGCCGAATAAATCAAGTCCACCATCAGCTCGTTCCACTTTCTCCTAAAAAGTAGTTGAACTTCTATCTAATCTGTGCTACAATACCAAGGTATAGTTTAATAAACGACAATACAGCTAGACGACAGGGTAAGCCTCGCGCTGAGTCCGTCAGCACTATCTTTGAGAGAGTAGCGCCGATCGACTTAGTTACAGGAACCGCCCATTAGTCTAGATTTCGTGTTGTTATAAGGGAAAGGAATAGGATGCAAGTCATCA
>CAYXZG010000036.1:0-8440 GCA_964469535.1 uncultured Candidatus Saccharibacteria bacterium | reverse complement strand
ACAAAGTCGATCAAACCTTCTAACTTTATTGTTGTAATAAGTGTAGACGATGTACGACATTATCTCCGTTACCAGACGGCTACAATCGAGCGGCTTTCATGGGCTTCATTCCAAACAGCCATATCAGCACAGCGTCGACTAGCACCGACCCTCGCAATGCTTTTACCCTTCGCTGCCTCACTCAGTAGTAGTATCCTCTAGTGGGTAGATATACTATGATAGATATTTTGTTTACTTATGGGTTAGAACTTCCACGAGGCAGCGAAGGCCACACCACAAAGACTTCCTATTGCACCGAAGAATTAAACTCACAATGTTTGGAAATTGAGCCTTCTTTATTCTCTCTACATGGATGGACTAAAAGATTAATCAAGCTGATTAATCAGAATGAGACACCCATGAAGATGGGCTGTCGAATGGGTTCATCCGTGTAGAGAGAATAAAGAAGGCTTATGCTACAAAACAATTCATTTAATTCTTCGGTGCAATGGAAAAGCCACCCTCCAGGACAGAGGGTGGCTCCACTTTCCAACTTCTTCTATTCTACAACCGCATCAATATTCCGGATAAAGATAATATCGTCGATGATTCCGATCACCGCCGCCGCAATCATTACCCATCCGACCACGACAAACGCCGCGCCAAGGCTGACAATCATATAGATACCAAGCGCCAACATCACAAGCGCCAGCAACAAGACATAAAACCAATCTTTCACTCCCGCCGAATGCAGTTTGATCGCCGCATTCATCCGCACGAGCGCACCGTAGATCATCCATGCACCGGCCACAATTCCCACCGCACTACTGAGCGGTTTCCAGAACACAATGAGCAAAATCCCGAAAATCAATGCAATAATCCCATAGAGCAAATCATCATTATAGAAATCATATTTCCCGTGCACCGCAAAATAGTTAACGATCCGATATACGCCTTTCACGATCAAAAGAATTCCTACAATCAAGAAGATCAGCCACATGATTCCCGACGGATTCCAGATCAAAATCCCGCCGAGCACCCCGACGAGCACCGACTCAAGCACTGCCATCCAACCTGTCCGTTTCGCCCAATGCAGAATCGGCTGATCCGCCTTCGCGGTCGATTTCGACCTCGTTGTCGTTTTTTTCTTTGTTGCCATTTTGCCTCCTAGTTTATTACGCCCACACAGCGTTTCTATATTACTTATGCTCTCATTTTACCATACTTCGCATTTTTCCCACAAACTTCTTTTTGCATACCCATATATCATTCATCCCTAGAGTAAAATTTCGTGCTATAATGATTCCAATGAAACATCCTGCCAAAAAAATCAGTGTCATCGTCCCCTGCTATAACGAAAGCGAGGCTTTACCATATTTTTATCAAGAGATCTCCAAAGTTATGGCTCAGCTCAGCGATTATCAATTCGAACTCATCTTTATCGACGACGGCAGTAGCGACGATACTCTCGCCGTTCTCAAACGTTTCGCCGCCCAAGATCCACGCGTTTTCTATCTGAATTTTTCCCGCAATTTTGGTAAAGAAGCCGCCCTCCTTGCCGGACTCGAACACGCTTCTGGCGATTATATCGCGACCATGGACGCCGACTGTCAAGACCCACCGAGCCTCCTTCCCGATATGCTGCCTAGCCTCGACAAAGATTACAAAAACCGCCAAAGCCACAATCTAACGAACACTGACTCCTTCGCGGAACCCGCGTCTAATTATTCATCGTCAGAAACAGTTGATTGCGTCGCGACCCGCCGTGTCAGTCGCAAAGGCGAACCGCCCATTCGCAGCTTCTGTGCACGCATTTTCTATAAACTTATCAATAGTATCAGCAAAGTCGAAATGGTCGACGGCGCTCGCGATTACCGCCTCATGACTCGCCAAATGGTCGACGCCATCATCTCTTGCCAAGAGTACAATCGTTACTCAAAAGGCCTCTGGAGTTTTGTTGGTTTCAAAACCAAATGGATCGAATACGAAAACGTCAAACGTGCCGCCGGCGAGACCAAATGGTCTTTCTGGAAATTATTCAAATACGCCATCGAAGGCATTGTCGCTTTTAGCACTGTTCCGCTTACCCTCGCTGCCTTTTTTGGCATTCTTTTCTGCCTCGTTGCCTTTATTCTTATTCTTGTGATCATTATTAAAACCCTTGCTTTTGGCGACCCCGCCACCGGCTGGCCCAGCCTCGCCTGTATTATCATGTTCGTCAGCGGCGTCCAGCTCTTCTTCCTCGGCGTCATCGGTGAATATCTCGCCAAAACTTACCTCGAAACCAAGCATCGCCCTCATTACATCACGCGTGAGACAAACCTCCCCGCCCCCACTTCTATTCGCCCATGTCAAGCCCACGTCTGTTCAGCCTATCTAACCTCGGAGTCTAAAAAATGACCTTCGAGAAACTCCGCCGCCTTCTCAAGACTAAATACGCCGAATATGCCGAAATTATTCGCTACCTCATCATTGGTATCTTGACCACTCTCGTCAGCCTTGGCACCTACTATGCCCTCACTTTTACGCTCCTCGATCCCGCGAACGCTTTTGAACTCCAGATCGCCAACGTTATTTCTTGGATCATTTCCGTCCTATTTGCCTATTTTACGAACCGCAGCTTCGTCTTCCAAATCAAAACCGAAAAACATGCCCTCTCCGAATTTATCAAATTTGTCGCCAGCCGCCTTTTCACTCTTCTCGTCGACATGGGCATAATGTTCGTTTTCGTTTCCCTGCTCCACTTTGACGACCGCATCATCAAGCTCATCGCTCAAGTCGTCGTCATCGTCCTCAACTACGTCCTCAGCAAATTCCTCGTCTTCGTTAAACCAAAAGACAACCCTAAAGAACGAGCCTAAATAAAAAACAAGCCCCAAAAGGACTTTACTTCCTTGGTGCGGGTATGGGGAGTCGGACCCCAATCTCATCCTTGGGAAGGATACATAATAGCCGCTATACGATACCCGCAACATCTCTATTATATCACACTTTTACTCCCCAGCACCGCTTTCTACCGAAATATACACTTCGACTTCACCGTCAGCATACAATTCCTCAACTTGCTCGTCAAATTTCGTGAAATTAATTTTGAGCGACTCATAATTTACTTCTGAGTCCGTCTTATCATTCAACTTCACATAATAAAACCCGTCGCCATTGCTCGACAAGAACCGCGCGCTTACCTGGCCCGGCTCCAAAGTCATCGCCATCGTCGAACGTCCCCCATCTACATTCATGTTATCGACCAACCGCCCTGTCGCCTCATATTCAATCGTCTCGCCCAATCTTTCCTTCGCATTCGCGAAATCATTGCCATTTTCCGCCAAAATCGACTCGACCTCACCCGCCGTATTTCGCGCCGGCTCGTCAATCGCTTGCGCCACCTTCGCTTCCATTAACAACAAATATAACATCCGTCGATATTCACGCTTATTCATGCCAAAATTATCGTTCAAAATCTTCAAAAACCCTTCCTCGCTCCGTTCGACTCCGCCCACTTTCCGATGCTCATCAAAAGCTTTATCAATCTCCGTCTCCGGCACCGTGATCCCCAGCTCTTTTCCAAGTTTTAAAGCATACGTATACTCCACCGCCGACCGCAACGCCGCCTGTTTATATCCTAATCGCACTGCGTCTGCATCATCGCCACTCCCCAACTGACCACTCTGCTGTTGCGAAGTAATCATATTGCTCCGAAAAATCATCAAATAATCGCTATACAAAACGTTTTTGTCTTCCACCTTCGCCACTGGCACCGGAATAATCTGCGTCACTCGATAGATCATATCGCCCGTATTCTGAATTTTATACAGCATCGCCCAACCCACGACCACCATCAAAATCAGCGCCACCACCGCAATCACGATCGTGTTGATCATTAGCCTGTGCTTTGCGTATTGCATCGGATACTTAAACTTCCGCCCCTGCGCCAAAACTTCTTCACGCCTTTCGGCCACCTTTTCACGTTCAGTTTTCGGTTTCTGCTTAAAAATTCCCATACATTCACCATTATATCATGTAAAAAGTATGTTATAATTACATTAGTTAGAGTTAATTTAAGCAATTAAGGAGTCTCATGGGTAAAGAAATAGATCTTGTTGAACGCAGCCTAGTCGTTCTCAAACCTGATTCCGTCCAACGTGGTATCGTCGGAGAAATCATCACGCGCTTCGAACGCGTCGGTCTCAAAATTGTTGGTATGAAAATGGTCATGCCCGATGAAGATCAATATCGCGCACATTACGAAGACATTGGCCAGATGATCACTCGCCGCGGCGAACAAGCTTTCCGCTACAATCTCAATTACATGATGACTGGCCCTGTTATCGCCATGGTCCTCGAAGGCGTCGAGGCTGTCCCGCTCGTTCGTAAAATCGTTGGCCCGACCGAGCCAAAATCCGCCGAAATGGGTACGATTCGCGGTGACTATTCACACATGAGTTTTGGCTACTCTGACGCCAAAGGCATGGGCGTCCCGAATCTCGTCCACGCCAGCGGCAACAAAGAAGAAGCCAAGCGCGAAATCGCTCTCTGGTTCAAACCCGAAGAACTATATGATTATTCTGATCTTAACGAAAAATACACCCGTTAATCGATAGCTTATCTCACAAAATAAGGCATTTCTCGTGCCTTATTTTTTTATTTATTCTCCCCGTTACTAGAACACCCGCAGACCATTCTGAACTTTTCGGTCAACGTTTAAAACCGCTACCCCGCTCCCGGTTTCCACGCCCAGAATCCTCGCTTCACTCTTTACGTCTCCAATCCGCATTGGCGCGAAGTTCGTCACCGCAATCACCTGCTTCCCCACCAAATCCTCCGGCTGATAAAGATCCGTAATCTGCGCCGAAGACGTTTTTACCCCAATCTCCTCCCCAAAATCGATCCTCACCTTATATGCCGGCTTCCTAGCACGCTTATTTATTGTCACTTCCAGCACCGTCCCCACCCTCATTTCCACTTTATCAAATTCTTCAAGACTAATTTCTTCCATTTTTTCTCTCAGCTTAAAAACTTAGTTCGTTTTCTATCTAGCGAAGCGCGTCTTACCAATGTAAAACACCGTAATTCGCTACTACAATTTTTCTAGATTAGTGATTTGTCTTATTTCGTGCCAATTTGAGAATAAAATTGATCTAGTTTATATTCTATCTAGCGAAGCGCGTCTTCCCGACGAGCGAGCGACGATAGAACTTACAAAATAGACCAATTTTAACTCAAATTGGTAGCCTGGGCGGGAGTCGTTATCCGCCCGTCGCTTTAGCGACAAGGCGCGGATTCAGAGGCTCACGCCGTTCTCCGCAGGAGAACAAACAAAAATACTTTGCTTACGCAAATTATTTTTGTTTAAAGGCTCCTTCTGGTAGCCTGGGCGGGAGTCGAACCCACAACCTTCTCCTTAGGACGGAGCTGCTCTATCCAATTGAGCTACCAAGCCACACCTCTCATCTTACCATATCTAGCCAAAATTATCTACCAGCGTCCCCTCTCACAAACCTTTTATGTTATAATATCCCTATGGATAACCAACCTCCCCTCTCTGATCTTATTACCGACTTTATTGAACATCTCGAAGTCGAACGCGGTCGTTCGAAAAAAACCGCCGAAAACTATCAACGCTATCTCTTACGTTTTCTTGACATTGCTGGCGAAATTTCCGAACGTGGCTACGACCTTCGCCCCGCCGAAATCACCCAAGAACTCCTCCGCAAATTCCGCCTCCAGCTCAATCGCGAAGAAGATCGCTACGGAGAAAATCTCGAAATCATCACCCAATCCTATCATCTCATTGCGCTCCGCGGCTTTCTCAAATACCTCGCCAAGCGCAACATCAAATCCCTCGATCCTACCCTTGTTGAACTCCCTCACGTCGTCAGAAAACAAGTCACTTTTCTCCATTACGACGAGATCGAAAATCTTCTCGACACCATCGACACCTCGACCGAAACTGGTCTTCGCGACCGCGCTATTATCGAACTTCTCTTTTCCGGCGGTCTCCGTGTCTCTGAGCTCACCAAGCTAAACCGTGATAGTATCAATCTCGACCGCCGCGAGTTCATCGTACGCGGCAAAGGTCAAAAAGATCGTCCCGTCTTCATTTCTGCCGCCGCTGCCGAACGTGTCCAAGCCTATCTCGACGCACGCACCGATTCTCTCGCTCCGCTTTTTCTCAACAATAGTCGCAACGAAGGTCAGCTCGACACCTCCGGTAATTTCCGTCGCCTCACTCCCCGTTCGATCGAACGCATTGTCCAAAAATATGCTCGTGCCGCCGGCATCACAAAACACGTTTCACCCCATACTCTTCGTCATAGCTTCGCCACCGATCTTCTCATGAACGGCGCCGATCTCCGTTCCGTCCAAACCATGCTCGGCCACGCCGACATCTCAACCACCCAAATCTACACCCACGTCACCGATCAACATCTCAAAGAAATCCACAATAAATTCCATACTGACACCGAATAGTCCCTCCACCTACTAGCAAAATATAAAATATTATAGTATAATAAACAAGATTACCGAGTTTATCTCAAGGGGGGTAAAGTATAAATTCTTAATTTGGTACGTTTTGGTAATCGACGTATTCATGCAGCTTAAAAAGGAGGTTTTAAAATGGGAACACGCAAACACTTGCGACAAGTCATCTCGCTCGCGCTAGTCCTCGCCATGCTCCCTCTTACCATGGGGACGGCCACAGCTGATGAGGCGATCGAGCCCATCGACATCACCAACGAAACCAACGAACTCACCATAACAGCTATCGAAACCGAAACCGACGCAGCCATCACCCAAACCGAAGAAGTCACACAAATCGCAGAACAAAGCGAAGACTATATTGCTCCTAGCGTTTGGTCCGACGCGGATCCGTATTTTACGGACAAAGCTGCGCCCATAGACCCCTCGAACGGTTCACACAAGAGGGCTGCCGCCAGAAACGCTTCCTACCCCACTTATCAAGAAGCCTACCAAGGCATGCTTGATCTGATGGACGAATATCCCGAGGGTTTAACTTGGACAAACTACGAGCCTTATGGTAGCAAAAGCTCCGATTCCGCCAATCGTGACGGCTATAGATTCCAAGGTGGCGCGATCAAAGGCGCCCAGCTTGGTGTAGGGTGCGCTGCCTTCTGTTTCCTTCTCAGCGATCGTGTCTTCAGTCACCTTCCGGCTCGAGTCGTCAATGCCGGTGAATTCAACTTTGAAGATATTCGTGTCGGCGACTTCCTGCGCATCAACAGTAATCACTTCGTCACTATCATGCGCATCACTACAGATGGCATTATCGTTGCTGAAGGCAACTTTAACGGCACCGTCCACTGGGGACGTGCCATCAGTAAGGACGAGGTCATGGATACTGCCAACTTCCTCGTTAGCCGCTATCCAGCCGACTATTCCGAAGTAAACGACCCTGATGCAATCATCGACTCTAGCGCCGATTCCGGTAAAGCCGGATATCTTAACTGGTCTCTGACCGACAATGGCATCTTGACAATTGTTGGCGACGGCACGATCCCAGACTATGACTTCAACAATCGTCCACCCTGGGAACACGCTGACAACAAAATATACAGTGTCATTGTCAACGCAGGCGTCACCGAGATCGGCGCCTATGCCTTTTACGGACAAACTGACCTCGTCAACGTCACCTTACCTAATACTGTCACAAAGATCGGCGACAGCGCATTTCGGAAAACCAACCTCGTCAGTATTGCCATATCCGGTCGTACGACCGCTATCGGCAACGACGCCTTTCGGGAATGCGCCAGCCTTACCTCTGTTGACCTTACTGATGGCGTCGAGACTATCGGTGAGCGCGCCTTCCAGTCTTGTGCCGCTTTGAGGCATATCGACCTTCCGCGCAGTCTTCAATCTATCGGCGCCGGTGCATTTTTTGATTGTACAGAAAGTCTGCGCCAAGTTCGCTTCATGCCAAGCAGCGACACTATCACCATCGGCAATAATCTCTTCACCAACTGCTGGAACCTCAATTTCGTCTCGCTGCCCGAAGGCATCACTAAACTTCCGCCGGGACTATTTTCGTCCTGTAAAACTGTTCAGTATCTATATATCCCCAGCACTGTGACTGCCCTTGCTGAAGCCGGAGAAGAAAGCCCTTTCACGAGTAGTTACGTGAATACCATCTATTTCGGCGACACTCAAGAAGACTGGGACTCAATGATGGACGCGCTCAGCAGAATTGGTTCGCTTCGCCAAACCTACAATGTCCTCAATATGGCTACCGTCGTGCCAAATCAAAACGATCCGTTCGTCCCCGATCCAGATGACCCCGGCGACATCACCTTCCCTTGCGAATTTGGCCACATCGGTCAACCTGACGCCAAAGGAAATTGTTCCGTTTGTGGCGAACCGATGCCCGAGATCAATCCCCCGACCCATGAGCACGATTGGACCGGCGCTTGGGATCACAATGACACCCACCACTGGAAGGCCTGCG
>CAYXZG010000035.1:0-8731 GCA_964469535.1 uncultured Candidatus Saccharibacteria bacterium | reverse complement strand
ACAAAGTCGATCAAACCTTCTAACTTTATTGTTGTAATAAGTGTAGACGATGTATTTTGTTGTATATAGAATCCCTTAGTCTCCTTTTAGTATCGTTTCCCGGCTGGCGCGAGTCCGGAGCACGGGAGCGAAAGCGATTCGCTCCGGAGAGCGCCACCGGATGCTAAAAGGAGACTAAGGGATTCACTAAACGACAAAGACAGGGCGTCGGAGTGGGTTCATAAACTTCCGTAAAGGTAAACTAGTAGTGCAATATATGCACCATATATATTGGTAGATACACACATAATATATACAATACTACATATACATTATTATTATGTGTGTATGTGTATACTACTGAGTGAGGCAGCGAAGAGGGGCAAGCGTAAGATAGCCGCCACGATTGATTAGTCTAATATAATCATTCATTGCAAAGGCAGTAGTGAACATACCTTGCTGGTTTGGATCGGCGCTTTTAGTAATGGCGAAGCTGCTTTCTCCAGGGTGCTGGAGTATATATAAACGTATATCCAAATAACCTGTATAAAGCTCATAAAAAGGATGCAGAAGAAAACTGTATGATACGTTTTCCGGATTAGTTTGCCAGTTGATCGGACCCGTGCCGTCGGTGCTGGTAGTGCTAGTATCCCAACCATACTGAACTAACAATTGATAGAAACTGCTTTTATCGATTTGTGGATTTTCGTCCTTATCCCAGCCTCCGCTTGGTAGTTGCCAGTGCTTAGGACAGACAAGAAAACCGCCCAGGCGTGGCCTGGGCGGCGGTGACATAGGGGAATTTGCTCAGTGCTATTCAAGATAAGGCAGCTCGTCCGCAATGTCGTCAGGAATGTTGTCTTTCCAAATGAACGAGTTTTTCAAATAGTACTCGTTGTATTTGGCGGCGGTGGCGTTGGCGCGGATCTTGGCTTGTTCGGCCCAGTCTTGCTTCTCTTCGCTGTCACTGGCGGCGTAGGTCTCGTAGCGGAGCTTGTCGGCGGTGTAGGACGCGATCATGGCGCGGCAGCCATCTTCAACCTTTTTGATGGTCTCGTAGTTGCTGGCGTCGTCGATTTTCTGTGCGGCGAAGAAGTAGCGGTTAGTAGCGTAGGTGCCGGTGAGACTGGCGATCAGCAGCGCGATGACAAGCAAAGCGACTTTAGCAGAGTCTCGCATTTTTGATCCCTCCTTAGACGGGTGGAGACGAATCAGTCTCCCTGATGGGTGTAGGTGACGATCGGGTTTTCGACTTCCATGGGAACGTCGCTGTAGAGATAGTGAGAATCCCACTCGTAGTAGTGGCCGTCGGGCGTAAAGAAGAAAATGCCGAGGTCGTTGCTGCCGTAGGTGCCGTCCACGTCGGGCAGCCAGTGGGCCGTGGCGGTAGCGCCAGTGGTGTAGAACTCGCTGTCGGGCGTGAGATAGGAATTGAGGGAGGAAACCTTGCCATCGACGATGAATCGTCCGACAACGGCGCCGCTTTCGGTCAGCAGGACGACGTAGCCGAGCGGGCGTTCGACTGGGCATTCAACGGCTTGGGCTTTTTCGCGTTCGCCGTTGACCCAATAGGCTCGCCGAATCAGGTTGAAACGCTCGAGCGAATACTCGATGTCGGTGGGCGTGGGCTGGTTCTCGCTGAGGGTGCTGCCGACCTGCAAGGTGGCCTGGCGGTCGTTGTAGTTGCCGCTAGGTTCGCAGCCTAGGAGCAGGGTCGCCATCATGATGATAGCCAGGATGAGCGCGAGTGTCTTGCTTGTTTTCATTGAGAAAACCCCCTAATGTAAAAAATACATGACAGCCCCTCCGAATGCCTCGGGGGGGGGGTATCATTATTTGATTGTATCACAGATGATCAAAAATGTCAATAGTTTTTGTGCTAAATGGCCAAAATTATGTCGTTAGAGCTTTAGTAAAGAGATATCTGTGCTAAAAAGCTTGACTTTTGTAACAAAGTGTGCTAAAATGAAGAGGTAGGAGGTTGAAATCAACTGAGATTTTGACGAAATACAACTAAGAACCTTGAAAATAGCGGACGAAAATGGGGGTAAACGAATTATGTTGATGAAACGATACGTGGTTTATTGGAATAGTGGTGATTGCGATCCGATGTTCCTGATTCGAAACGCTCGGGTGGCGGATTTTGATGCGACTGATTTTTCCAGTGCAACCGAATTGGAGGTGGAAGCGCCGGGACTGACGATACGTCCGTTCTCAGAGTATGGTGATGACGAAGCCGCCATGCAGGATTTTCGCGCGAAGCTGGATTCGGCCTACGTTAACCAAGCGCTGCCGACAGAGATAGTAGATGCGGTCTGTGGACAGTCGGATGATTGGAAAGTGATCCGGTGTTCCATCGGCGCGGATAGCGCTTTCTTCGTGGTAGTGAATCCGAAAATTTTGCGGTCTTTGGGACTAGAAACCGAGCGGAGTATTAGGATGGAGTCAGTCGGAGAGGAGATGGCGCAGGGTCGTGTATGGGCGTTTTTGCGTGAGAGCTATGGCTATTCGTTGGAAGTGCTGGCGCCGAAGTCGGACGGGTCCTTTGAGAAATACACGGTGTGGCGGCTTAGGGGGTCGCAGTTATCTTTTACGGAATATAACGAGCTGGGGGCTTATCGTCAAAGCAAGATTTTGCTCAATAGTGAACGTGAAGACGGTTTGATGGAAGTGGAGGTAACAGAATTCCTTTGAAAGATCGTCGCGACGTTGCGTGTTTTCGGCTGCTATGATTGACAAAAGCCTCCCCTTTGCGGGGAGGCTTTTAGCGGTCAAATTACCTGGACAGTTTTGGAACATTAAGGCGAAAAGGCTAGTTATAGAGGTTTTCGACGGCGATGGAAGGACCTTGAGAGGTCGTGACAAAGATGGATTTGACGTAGCTGCCTTTGAGAGAGGCTGGGCGATGGCTCTTCAACGATTCAAAGAAAGTTTCGGCATTTTCGAGGAGTTTGGCTTGGTCGAAGCTGACCTTGCCAAGGCCGATATGAATGATGGCTTGTTTGTCGACGCGATATTCGACTTTGCCAGCTTTGGATTCTTTGACGGCTTTTTCGATGTCGGTAGTGACGGTGCCGGCCTTCGGGTTGGGCATGAGGCCTTTCGGGCCGAGGAGACGGGCGTATTTACCGAGTTTTGGCATGTAGGCTGGGGTAGCGATGAGGACGTCGAAGTCGATTTCGCCTTTATCGAGGCGCTTGAGGAATTCTTCATCTTCGGCAATGTCGGCGCCAGCGGCAGCGGCTTTTTTCGCTTCGTCAAGCGGCGCAAAGACGGCGACGCGGACGGTTTTGCCATTGCCGTTCGGGAGGACGACGGTAGCGCGGATGTTTTGGTCGGCTTGGCGTGGGTCGACGCCGAGACGGACATGCGCTTCGACGGTGGCGTCGAATTTAGATGGGTTAGTCTGAGCGGCAAGCGCGAGCGCGTCTTTCAGACTATAAAGTTTGCCTTTTTCGATGGCTTTGGCCTTAGCTTGGTAGTTTTTGCCGCGGCGTTCAATTTTCGGACGAGTAACGGGAGCAGCGCCTTTGGGCTTTTCGCCGGCTTCTTCGAGAGCCTTGGTTTCGGCTTTGCGGGCCTGGCGTTCGGCTTCGGCTTTGACTTCTTCAAGATGTTTTTTGGATTTTTTGCCAGATTTGGCGAATTTCTCGGCGGTTTCGGCCGTTTCGACGGCTTCAACAGCTTCGACGGTCTCATCGACGGTGGCTTTGGTGTCTGCAGATTTATCTTCTGCCATGATGGTTCCTTTCTGTGGTACAGGCGGAGCGAGAGATGCCGCACAATATCGACGCATCTCCGGTATAGTTTGCCGGCGAAGCGGTCAAGGCGGTCAGTCGCTCCTCCCACGGTGTTAATATTAGGTTCATTATAGCAAAGGTTGAGTTTTTCGGCAAGAGATAAGCGAAAAAGTTGTTATATTGCGAAATATCCATAATTACTATTGACTTTTTGACGAATGTGTGCTACAATGGAAGGAGATAGGGTTAATCAATAGATTATCCTGTCGGTAACTTACGAGCGTAGCAATCAATTCAAAATAGGGGGTATTTAGCGATGAGGAAAATTGTGGCTTTGATCCTGGGTGTGGTCTTCGGGCTGCTCGTGGTGCGTGTCGGCGTGTTTGGGACGATAGTCCGGAACCGGGACCGCGCGATCCAGACGCAAGAGACGATCGCAGCGGCGCGGGAGCTGGACCTGCAGGCTCGACGGCACGAGAGTGGCAATCCCAACGAAGAATGGCGTCATGCGGTCTATACCTATCGGCCTAAGGACTTGCCGCAGCAGGTCGAGCTTCAACTGACCTGGAAGGTCACGGAGTCGCTTGCGGGTGGCTTCCAGTGGTTCACTCACGGCGATCTCGAGATCGTCGAGGGGACGACGGCAATCCAGAGTTCGTTGGGCGAGGAGCGCAACGCGGTGATCCAGGAGACGATGGATGCCAGTGAGGCGATATCGTTTGAGCCGGGCGAGGTCATTACGGTGACTGGTTTGGCGAATCTGGGCTATGGCGGAGAAGACGTCGCTGCGGCGGAAAAGCGCTTGGTGGCGCGGATTCTGTCCTATGACGGAGACGGGAAAACCACTGAGGTCGGGAAGACCAGCGTGCTGTTTGAAACGCACGCTTGGGATTTGTCCTGGACGTTCGCGACAGCCGCGACTTCCCTGTTGGGTTTCGTCGTCTTCTTGGGGCTCATGTCCCTGTTCGACAAACGCGAAAAACGTCGGGATTGATAACGCTATGCGAAAATCCCCCTGCAATGCAGGGGGATTTGTCATGGGAGGAAGGTCAGGTATGAGGACGGATGGTGGCCGGCGATTCGTCGAGAAGGGCGAGGTCGCCGTAGTTCAGGGTGCAGAATTTGTCGATCGCCGGGCGAGAGCAATCCGCACAATACTGGTTATGATCGGGATTGCTGCCGACGACGGTGACGATGAGACGCAGAAAATCCTCGCGAAACGGCTGCTTGAAGCCGATAAGCGTGGCGGCGGCGCCGGGGCGCTCGAGGGCATGCGTGAAGCCATGCTGAACGGAGACGGACATTGGGAGATGAACCGGGTCGAGGCTCTGAGAGCTGGGGAGACCTTCGAGGCGCAGATGCGTGAGGCAGCTGACCTCGACCAGGGCGCTCTGGCTCAGGAAAATTTCGTAGTCAGGAGATGAGGGGTAGGTGGTCTGGTGCTGATAGGAACCGCTGGTGAGCGGGATGAAGAAAGACTGAGCAACGCCAGGAAAATAACGCTGGTCGGGGGTAAGCCAGTGCGCGGCGCGTTCGGTCAACGGCAGGACTGAAAGGCGGTAGAAGCGACAATCGGTGCCGCGAGCGGCCTCCTGGAGAGCGTCGTCGATCAGGCGGTAGAGCTGGGGAATCTTCTTGGCGCTCGGGAGGCGGGGACGCGGAGAGCGACGGATGCGGACGGGCTTTTGTGGCTGGTTCATAAGATTTCCTCCTTGTTGTGAAAGATCAATGCGATGGCATACTTTATGTATTATACCACGTTTCAGGGGAAAGTCTAGGTAGACAAAATAAAAAATTTATAGTAGAATGGAGAAGTTACGCACGATTATTAATTAATCGACCCGGGCGCTTCATCCGGGAAAAGGAAAAATATGGCAAAGCAAGTGATTGGCAACTTAAAGTTGCGGATTCCTGGCGGTAAAGCCACGGCTGGACCTCCAGTGGGCTCGACGTTGGGTCAGTGGGGTCTGAATATGATGGAATTCATCAATCCATTTAATGAAAAAACCAAAGAATTTAACGGCAAGAATGTCATTGTCCACATTAAGGTGTATGACGATCGGACGTTTGATTGGGTTTGTCTCGGTCAGCCAGTGGATGATCTGATTCGCGAAAAAATCAAGATTGAAAAAGGTAGCGGTAAGCCGAACCTAGAGAAGGTTGGTAAAATTTCCCGCGCGGATCTTGAGGACATTGCGAAAGTGAAGATGGATCAGCTGAACGCGATTGATCTGGACGGCGCCGTGAAAGTGGTGGCCGGTACGGCACGCTCGATGGGTGTCGTGGTCGAAGACTAAGGAATTGAGCTTCCCTGCCAGAGAATTTTCGGCTACAGAATGGTTATAAAATGAAAAAAGACCACCTTTAGCGGGTGGTCTTTTTGCGAACTGGGGTTAGAGCTGCTTGACTTGGAGTGCGTCGAGCTCGACTGGGGTCTCGCGGCCAAACATCGAGACCATGACTTTGAGCTTCCCTTTTTGGGTGTCGATTTCGGAGACGGCGCCTTCGAAGCCTTTGAACGGACCGTCGATGATGGAAACGACTTCGCCGATTTCGTAGCTGACGGAATATTTGGGGTCTTCGACGCCCATGCGTTTTTTGATTTTGGCGATTTCTTTGTCAGAGACAGGGGTGGGCTGGGTGCCATTGCCGATGAAGCCAGTAACGCCAGGAGTGTTCCGGACGATGTACCAAGTTTCGTCAGAGAGACACATTTCGATCAGGACGTAGCCTTGGAAGATTTTGCGGTCGACGACCTTGCGTTTGCCGTTTTTGATTTCGATGCGTTTTTCTTTCGGGACGATCGCATCGAAGATTTTGCCGTCGAGCTCATGGCTCTCGACGCGTTCTTTGATGCCGCTCGCGACTTTGTCTTCGTAGCCGCTGTAAGTACTGATAGCGTACCATGCGCGATCAGTGTTTTCGTAACGGTTGACTGCCATAAATTAATATCTCCTCAATTTGATGTTTTATTTAATCAATAAGTTAATTAAGAATGTGAAGAAGGTGTCTAAAAGTAGGACAAAAACTAGGAAAAGTAGACAGTAGAAGATGACGGCGAAAGTCATTTTCCAAGTGGCTTTGCGGTTGGGCCAGCGGACTTGGCGGATTTCGCGCCAGGAGTCGCGCAGATAGCGGCCGAGGGCGACAAAGGGGCGAAAGAGGATAAAAACGGATTTTAAGGGTTTTTCGGCAGAGGGGTCGGAGGATTTTGGACGTTTGGCGGGCTTTTTCGCGGTATTTTCGACGGATTTTGGCGCTTCTGGGCGGTTTTCGGCGGTTTTGAGGGCGGTTTCGGCGCGATCCTTGGTATCAGGGCGGTTTTGCTCGATAGAGGCCTTCTCGACCGTGCTAGCGCTTTGTTTGGGCTCCTCTGGAGCGGGGTGATGATGGTCATGGGAGGAAGTGGCGGAAATTTTGGTGATGTGTTTGTTGGATTTGGAAAGACTCTGACCGGCCTTTTTGAGGGCTTCGGCGCGAGCCTTTTTGGTTCGATTCGACATGCGACTCCTTTCCTGTCTTGTCTGGGACTTTTCGCTGAGCTTAGTGTGGAGCTTAACAAAAAAAGTCTGTTACCAGACTGTCAATAGTATTGTAGCACGAGCAGTCAAATGTGGCAATGAATTTGACGAAAAATTATTGGCCTTTCAAGTGTTCTGGACGGTTTGTCTGGGCGGGTGGTCTTTAGTGAAAAAGTTGGCGCCTAGCGAAGCTAGGCGCCACAGGATGAAGGGTGAGGACATGATGAGCAGTAGTGTCCGTACTATGCAAATGCAGCTTTAGACGGCTTGAGCGTTGCGCAGGATGGCGCAGTTACGCGCGGTCAGAAATTTGGCGTTCGTGAGGTTGTCGTCGAGGGAAAGGCAGCGATCTTCGGTGCGAGCGAGGTAGGCGGTCTTTGTGGCCGGGGAGTAATGCAGGATCAGCTCGCTGCCGCTGATGACGGCGCTATAGAAAACGCAGCCGCTCGGCACGCCGATGCCGTTCTGGGTGGCGTCGATGTGGGCACGCAGCTCCAGACTGTAAACGGAGTGCGCGCGGTGCGTCGGCGGCTGGACGATGAGCATGAGCTCAGGGGTGGTGCCGGTGGGGTGGAGACTGCCGTCCGAAGCCCATTCGCAGTAGCCCTGGAATTGCAGAGGCAGGAGCTTGGGGTGGTCGGTCGGCAGAGCGCGCGGGTCGATATTGGCGACGTAGAGTATCATGGTCTTATCCTCCTAATGTGCAAAATATCTCTTGATTTTATCATAGAGAAATATAAATGTCAATAGTTATATTTTATTATTGTAGTTTTATAAACCTATTTGGACGCCTGTCTTTGTCGTTTAGTGAATCCCTTAGTCTCCTTTTATCATCCGGTGGCGCTCTCCGGAGCGAATCGCTTTCGCTCCCGTGCTCCGGACCCGCGCCAGCCGGGAAACGATGCTAAAAGGAGACTAAGGGATTCTATATACAACAAAGGCAGAATATCTATCATATATATCTACCTACTAGAGGATACTACTACTGAGTGAGGCAGCGAAGGGAGAAACCGTTCGAGCGGCCGTAGTTAGTACCAGCTAAGACTAATGATTTACTAGCCAGTCCAGATGGCGCCATTCCTAATGATATGTCACCATTTAACGTCATGGAGGTAGCTGCACTGCTCGATAAGAATCCGTAGATTCCGGGGCTCGTCATGGGAGTATTTTTGCCGCTAGATAGCAATAGCACGCCATTATCTACCAAGTAAAATGGTGCGATGCGGCTGTTGTAACTGGAGATGCCTTCAGTCCAGGTGCTAGGACCATAGATTTTGTCCGTATTCATTTTCCAACCATAAAGGGTTAGAAGTGCTGGGAAGCTATCTTGAACAATAGTCGATTCCCAGTGTCCATTATAGTTCCCTTCGCCCTCAACGTAGAAACGATCGACTTTATTCTTTGGTAGTTGCCAGTGCTTAGGGCTTTTGTGGGATTTTATCGTGCTGATGCTTGCTAGGTTATCGGGTGCCGTGATACGGTAGGATCACG
>CAYXZG010000034.1:0-8763 GCA_964469535.1 uncultured Candidatus Saccharibacteria bacterium | reverse complement strand
AGCGCTTCAATGGCATTGAAGAGGTCATGAGTTCGAGTCTCATATACTCCACCAGGAATTTGAATTTTTGTAAAATATCTTCTGTAACATAGAGAATGTTGTGGAAGATTTTTTTGATGTGGCACAGTTGCTCAATGTAATTTTGTAAAAAGTAGGCACTTTCCAGAAACTAGGTGTAGGAAAAGTGCCTACTTGCAGGCTTTCTGGGGTGTATATACAATAAAGTTGTTGCACTTAAAATAAGGAGCTGGCAGGGCTAGAGGCTATAGTGGTGATTTTTTGAGCTAAGCTAGTTCTGATTAAGTTCGGGTTTTGTTCGGGTAGACGGGGAGGATCAAATTGAAGGTTGATGAATGTCCAGACGGCTGGTAGTAAAAGCTGACGATTACGTTATCGTTGAAAAGAGGGGGAGAGGGAATTTTGAAATTAAAAAACGTTTATAGGGGTGGGCGGCGAGGCGGCTGGGGCGGAGCTTAGTCGGGGCTGGGTTTACAGAGGCCCCTCTATCTATAATGTCGTAAAATATGTATTGTGCGACATTAAGAATCTATGGAAAAGACGAGTGCATGATCGTCTATGGAGCGGGTGTTTTTAATTCCCCGACCGGATTTGCGTGAAAATTTTGGCATGCGTGTCCGCCAAATCATCAAAATGTGTAGACATGTAATATGTGGTGTTTGGGATTGACCAGAAGCCTGGTTGCAGGCGTAGTAGCTAAGAAATGCTAGCGAGTTTTTCTTCCATTTGGAGTTTGATCCAGGCGGTGAGGTCGGAGTAGGTATGGTCGGTAGCGCAACTACGGATGGCGGAATGATAAATGCGTTTTTTCTCGGCGTTGTTGCGAGGGAAGCCGGCGATGATCGGGATATAGCCGAGGGCGACGGAAATTTGGTCGGTGACAACACGTGCAATGCGGCCGTTACCGTCGAAGAAGGGGTGGATGCGGATGAAATTGTAGTGGAAGCTGGCGAGGAATTGGCAAACTTCGTCGATGTTGGTAGCTTGGATGAACTCAAGGCGGTCGCAGAGAGTGCGAGCAAGAGCGTAGAGTTCGTTGTAGACTTCGGCGCCGCCGTGGGGAATGTGGTGCAAATCTTCGTCGCCAGGGTCGCCAAAGCGTACGTCGTGTCCGCGAGGGCGTAATTCCCCGCTCTGGCGATAGACATAACGAAAGAGCATGGCGTGCATATATTTCCAGTCGTCAATCCAATCACTAGCGTTGCGGTGTGACAGGGAAAAACGGATATCGATAGGGCGTTCGAGCTCGTGAGCGAAGCGTAAAATGACATCTTTGAGGCCAGCTTCTTCGCCAGCGCGGACGAGAGGGTGAACAGAGCTGATTGAATAGCGTCGCCCGGAGTGATATTCGGGCGTACGACGATACTTGCGCCAGAGGGATTTTGCGGCGTCTTCTTGGGCGATTTCGGCGCGTTCGGGGTGCTGGCTCATGTTGACTTTGATTCCCTATCTTTTTTGCTAACTTTGTCATCTTTGCCAGCCTGATCGTTTTTACCAGTCTCGTCGTCGGGGTATTCGAGGTCGGTGCTTTCTTTGACGATATCAGAAAGCATTCCGCGTAGAAGTGCGGCCTGGAGGGCGCCAATTTCGTTCGAGGAAGGGCGTTTGAGACGGATTTTGACGAGAATGGGCGAAAGTGGGGCAAGCGGAGTGAAGGGAAAAGAATTGCGCAGGTCGGCAGGGTTCGGATAGTAGGTTTCGCCGTTGAAATGCGCGTGCCAACTGGGGTCGTGGCTGGCAGCGACGAGCTCGGCGGTAGTGTGGCGATCAAGGGCAGCGATAGTACGCTCGACGGCGGTGAGTAAGGGCTTCGGTAGACCTTTGGGGGGCGTAGGATTGGGGACAAAAAATTCTTCGGTTTCGTAGGAAAGAGGAGCGTTGGGGATATGTTGGAGGGTAATGTCAGGAGACTGCGTTAGAGAAGTAAAATTTTCTGGGACTGGACCGAGGGGGAGGCGGAGGTAGGCGATACTTTCAAAATCGGCAAACTTCTTGCGCACGAGCTCTTTGTGGACGAAATAAATCATTTTGGCAAAGCGGACTCGGCTGATGGGTTTTTTGCTGAGTTGAAGGATGAGGCTGGCGATTTCGTAGAGTGTCATGAGCGTTTTTTCGCCCGTGAGATGATAGCGACACAAATGTAGATAAAAATGGCGAGAAGGGAGGTGAGCAGACCGAGGTAGAACTCAGGCTGAGCGGCAGCAAAGCTGTCGCCGAGATTGATTGGTGAGCCGGAGTCGGAGCGCGGAATATAGAGAAAAGTGATAATTTCACAAGCGACGATCCCAATCAGACCAGCGAGGCTTAGGATATGGTTCAAGAATGACGTGGGCAGAGGTGCCCAGATCCCGATGACGACGAGAAGCAGAAAAACGATGCCGAAAATATGGGCGATATTTGTAAGACCGCTAAGATACGTGACGCCCTGGACGTGGGTATATTGATTCGCAAGCATAGGCAGGAGACTGATCAGAAAAACGACCGAAAGGAAAATCTTGGATTTTAGTCCAGTCGCGATGGAACTAGGGGAAGTTTTTTTGGCGGTAGTTTTACTCATTATGAACTCCTTTGAATATTAAATTATACTAATTATGCTTTGTGAGCTACGTAGAGGGGGTTTGGGGGCTTGATGGTACAGAAGGTTGGTCCTGGGAAGGTTTTTGTGGACTGTGGCTGAGAGCGCCTAGAGCGGTCTTCCCTGCGGACTTGAGATGGGGGTTTGCGACGTTTCCGAGGAATTTGCTTTCTGCGCGGCGAGCAGCGCTCCTAGCGGCGTCTGAAGGGCTAGAAACGGGCTTTTTAGCGGTTTTTGTGGGTTTTGGTTCGGGGCTGATAGATTTTGGTTCAGAGGTAGTCGTTTTGGATCCTTGCTTTTTTGCAACGAGGCTACCAAGATCTTTGAGACCATTGCGTTCCTTCCCTTCTGCGGCGTTGGGCGAAAGTTTCATCTTGCGAAAATCGGCTTGCGGGGTGGGGACGTACTGGAAAGTGGGTTTATGGCCGTGCGATTCAGGTTTATTAACAGGGGTGGCGTAATTCCCTGCTGGCTCGGCGGAGGGATTAGCCTCGCCAGCGGCGCGACCAGAATCGGATAATTCCTTTTTGTATTTTTCGGATTGTTCGATAGTCTCGCGAATTTCGGCTTCAACTTCGGCGCGACTGCGAGCGTAGCCAAGACGTGAACTTTCGACAATTTTATCGAAATTGTCTTGGGGGCTGGTCGGGAGGGAGAGTGTGGTCGCAGAGAAAGCCGGCACTTTTTCGCCGTTAATAATCATAGAGATCACGAAGTGGCGATTGTTCATTTGAATCAGGTCAGATTGGTCGAAGACTGGCTCGAATTGCTTAGCGAGGACCGGAGCGTCGTCGGCGGAAACGCGGAAGGAAATAGTCGTACCGACGTTGCCGAAGACGGCATCGCGTACAGATTCGGTCATTTGGGAGGTGTATTGGTTGGCGACGGTGAGGTTGAGTCCGTATTTGCGAGCTTCGGAGAGGATGACGGCGAAAGAATCGGTAGCGAAGTTTTGAAACTCGTCAACGTAGAGGTAAAATGGGCGACGATCTTCGACGTTGGGGATGTCGGAGCGACTCATGGCGGCAAGCTGAACTTTGGTGACAAGGAAGGCGCCGAGGATGCCGGCATTGTCTTCGCCGATGAGACCTTTGCTGAGGTTTACAACTAAGATCTTGCCTTCATCCATAATCTTACGCACATCGAAGCTCGATTTGGGCTGACCGATGATGTTACGAATGATTGGGTTGGCCGTGAAGGCGCCGACCTTGTTTAGGACAGGAGCAATGCTTTCATTGACCTGTTTTTCATTCCATTGGCCGAATTCATGTTTCCAGAACTGAAGGACGGTGACGTCGGTACAATAATCAAGGGTTTCTTTGCGAAAATCTTTGTCAGTAAGAAGGCGAGAAATGTCGAGCAGGGTCGTTTCTGGACGATCCAGGAGGGCGAGAATAGTGTGGCGCAAGATGTGCTCGAGGCGTGGACCCCAAGAATCGCCGAACATACGTTTCAAAACGCCAATGACTTCAGAGCAGACGTTTGGTTTGCGGCTGGGGTCGCTAATTTCGAGAGGGTTGAAAGCGATAGGATAGGCGGTATCGGCAGGATTGAAATAGATAACGTCTTTGATACGAGATTCGGGGACAAAGCGGAGATTATTAATGGCGAAGTCGCCGTGGGGGTCGATGATACAATAGCCTTGGTTATAGAAAACGTCGGAAAGCGCAAAAAGTTCGAGCATGCCGGATTTGCCGGCGCCAGTTTGACCGATGATGTAGACATGACGAGAACGATCGCGACGATACATGCCGAATTGATGATTGATGCCACGAAAATTAGTGAGGCCGAAGGCGGAAATGTTTTCGTCGTGCGCAGGATCGCCGGTAATAAGAGGGAGTTTAGCGGGCGGTTCGGCGGTTTTGCTGTTCGCCCAAACGATGTTTGGGGTTTCGACGGACGTATGAGGCAAATGGTAAACGGAAGCGAGCTCGGAAATGTTCAAGATGAAGCCGTGATCAGCGAACTGGCGCATACGATAAGCGTCGAGTGCATCTTGTTTGAAACTACCGCCAGTGACCTTGAAGCCGTTAAGATTGGTTGAGTTGTATTGTTTGAAAGTACCGACGAGAGCCTGCATGTTGAGCTTGGCGTTGGTCTGGTCTTGGCCGAGGTAGGCGAGGCGGATTTTGACTTCGTAGCCGAGTTTGGTGGCTTTTTCTTCGGCTTTGGCGATGCGGGTTTTGTCACGTTCGGAGAGTTCGGTTTTTCGCTCGTCGTTGGTGCCGCCAGAGGGGGGGCGGAAGAAAGCGCCGAAAGCTTCTGCGATCCAGACCCAATCAATGCCACTGCCGTTGCCAAAGAAGCCTTGGCGGCCAGTTTTGACTTTTTTGACCCATTTGTCAGTGGTTTGTTTGTGCCAATCATCTGGGATTGGGCGAGTGAGAATTTGGATCCAGAGTTCCTCGGAGGCGTCGGGATTTAATTTGGCTAGTGTGCCAGTGATGCCGGCGAGTGGGTCAACTTCAAAATTGTCGAAAGTCTTGATGGGGAGCGCTTCGTCGTCGATGAGGGTGAGTTCGGTGGAATAAATTACAGGGTATTTTTCGCGGTCATCAACGTAGTCTTCATTCATTTTGTAAATTTGGACGCTCGGATATTGGGCGTAAATTTGACCCTCGACAAAGCTTTGGAGGATTTTTGGCACCCAGACATAGAAACGGATTTGTCCGCTCGTCGAGACGATTTCAAAACTGAGGTGTTCTTGGACCCCGCCGGAGTGTTTAAGTTCGGCTTTGTCGCGTAGGATGCCGTGCAAACTGGCAAAAAGTTGTTCGGCGGCAAGCTCCTTTTTGTCGTTAGTGCGTGGAATTTCGAGCATGAGTAGCACAGAATCAACATTGAGCACCTTGAGTCGATTGAGCTTTTTATAATTACGGTATGACAAGAATGCGAGGATGCCAACAATGGGGATCCAGACGAAAGGTTGGAGCAAAAAGTGAATAAACTGCGCAATCATATAGGTTTATTTTAGACTATTTTCGGTGTTGTAGCAACTGGCTATTTGGCCAAAGTATAAGAATCTTTGCCGACTTTGGAGAAAAGTTCTTTGTTCTGGAGATTGAGCAAAACGGTAGTTTCTTTGACTTTACGAGCGTGTAGGACGCGCTTGACAATCTCCTCGCGAGTGAGTGGTTCGCCGGCGTCTTTGAGGACGGTCGTGATAATGTCGGCGACGGTACCGCGTGCGTAACCCCAAGTGTTCAGAGCGTAAATGCCGCGGCCGATGAGAATGAAGCGCGGGTCTTTGATGAGCTCATTATGAATGGCTTGGACGGTGACGTTCTTGCGGCGAAAATCGGAAGCGGAAATGGCTTTGGCGATGTCAGAGAAATGCATCGGCTCTTTTTTGGCTTCAAGGACGACAAAAATTTTGTCGCGAATGTTGCGTGGATTGACCGTAGGCCACTTAGCGAGACCCCAGAGGCCATTGAGCGAGGCAAGTTGTTTAGAAACGGAGGCAATTGCACGGATGTGGTCAGGATGTTCGTAGTCCAGCATCGAATCGAGCTGATCGATCGTCATGGGCTCGCCGTGCTTTTTGATGACCTCGACGATTTCGTCAACACGAGTCTTGATCTCGTCTTCATTGCCATATTCGGCGATGCCGAGAGCGGAGTAATAAAGATCGTTTT
Organism: uncultured Candidatus Saccharibacteria bacterium; assembly: GCA_964469535.1. GTDB lineage: Bacteria > Patescibacteriota > Saccharimonadia > Saccharimonadales > Saccharimonadaceae > Nanosyncoccus. The sequence continues at coordinate 2,535 of CAYXZG010000034.1, read as the reverse complement.
CGCTAATGTCAGTGAGATTTTTGGAGATATAGCCGAGAAAAACCAGCTTCGCACGCTCGGCTGGTGTGGTTGCGTCTTTGCCGTAGATGCGTTTAGCGAGATCAGTGGTACGCGCAACGCGTCCAAGCTCGGTGAGATTGCGGATAATAAGCTTTTCGGCGGCGGCCAATTCGGAGATTTGTCCTTCGTCAGCACCAATGCGGAGGCGGACAAGAATGGCTTTCTCGAGCTGGCGTACGCGTTCGCGAGTAATATTGAGCAGCTCACCAATTTGTTCGAGTGTTTCTTTTTGACCGGTCAAGCCAAAACGGCGTGAAATAATTTCACGTTCGCGCTCTTGCTCGATAATATTCAAACTACCCGAAATGGCGTTTTCGATTATGCTGGCGTTTTGATCCATCAGGTTTCCCTTCGTTAAACGTAAATTTTAATATAACATTTGACTTATGATAGCATAATTCTATGTCACTGTCAACGATTTTTTTCAAAAATCTGAAAAATCATTGATTTTCCGTTTCTATTATATCACTTTCTGACGTTTTTTGAGAGACTTTTAATAAACTTTTTGACGATTTTTGCCATTTAAGAATAAGCTTAAACGGGATCGAGGTGGAGAGATTTTGGTTGGAAGCATTTTGACGAACTAGGGAAAACTTTGTGGTGTATTTTGGGAAAGATTTTCTGATGCGATAAGGCCTGATCTTTCCATTATAGCACACTTTACTCTAAAAGTCAATAGTTTTAGTGAAAAATGATTGATTTTGCGAGCTTCTCTACAATTTTGGAAGGTTCTTGAGCAGATTTGAGGAATCTGGACTGTTTTTTAAGGTGGATTTAGGCGTTGGCCTTTTTGGTAGGACGCTTGGTGGTTCTAGTAGATTTGGCGGATCGGGTAGCTTGGGCGGACTTTGGGCTTTTTGCGCTGGATTTTGAAGCGGTCCGGGCGGTTTTCGGAGTGGTCTTGGCGGTTCTTGAAGCGGGTTTTGCCTTGGCAGTGCGCGTAGAGGCGGTTTTGGCGGATTTTTTCGCGAAGCGTCCTCTAGTAGAGGCTTTTTCGCCGAGGCGTTTTTTGGCTTCTTCAAGGGTGATGGATTTTGGATCTTCGTCTTTGGGAATTTTGATGTTATTAAAACGTCCGGGGCCCTTGATGTAGGGACCGTAAGCGCCGATGATAATCATGATATCGCCCCAATCGGCGACGATGGAGCTGATCTTTTCTTGATAGAGCTTTTCAGCGGTTTTAAAATCAATGGTGTAGGGGTCGTAATCTTTGATTTGGATGTTATATTTGCCGGCTTTGAGGTAAGGACCGAAGGGGCCGCTGGCAGCAATAATGGTCGTGCCGTCTTTGGTTTTGCCGAGCTCGCGTGGAAGAGCGGGCATCGCGAGCTGCTTGAGGGCGGCTTCGAGCGTGACGGTTTTTTCGGTCATTCCCTTCGGTAGTGGGGCGAAACGGGGTTTCTCGCCGCTGGTTTTTTCGTTCTCGCCAAGCTGGATAAAGCCGCCGTTGCGACCGATTTTAGCGAAGATAGGGCGGCCAGTCTCGGGATCACGGCCGAGTTCGCGGGCGTTATTATAACGGGCGGCATCGTCGGATTTTAAGACTTCTTTTTCAAAGGGTCCGTAGAAATCGCGGAGCATTTTGACGCGTTCGAGTTTGTGTTCGGCGATTTTGTCGAGATCCTCTTCGATATTGGCAGTGAACTGATAGTCGACGATATTGTTGAAGTTTTCGGTGAGAAAGCCAGCGAGCAGCTCGCCGATCGGGGTGGGGAGGAGTTTGCCTTTGGTCGAGCCGGTTTTTTCGGTGACAATTTCGCGTTTGATCGTTCCTTTCGTGAGGGTGAGCTGGATGACGTCGCGCGGTTCGCCTTCGGAGTCACCCTTGACGACGTAGCCGCGAGTCTGGATGGCGGACATGATCGTGGCGTAGGTCGACGGGCGACCGATGTCGAGTTCTTCGAGCTTTTTGACGAGCGAACCTTCGGTATAGCGAGCGGGTGGTTTGGCAAAATTCTGGCGGGCAGTGATTTTGGCGACGTTGAGAGGATCATCGACGGAGAGCGCAGGCAGTTCGTCTTCCTTAGTGCGGCCAGTGGCGCGCAAGAAGCCATCAAAAATGATGACTTCGCCTTTGGCCTCGAAATTATGCTTAGGCTCGACATCGTTCGTAATGGTGATGACGGTTTTCTCGGTTTTGGCGTCGGCCATCTGGGTGGCGAGGGTACGATTGCGAATGAGGCGGTAAAGTTTTTTCTCGTATTCAGTTTTGCCGGCGACTTCTTGGTCGATATGAGTCGGACGGATAGCTTCGTGGGCTTCTTGAGCGCCGGCGGATTTGGTTTTGAAAGTGCGGATCTTGAGATATTCTTTGCCGTATTCTTTTTCGATAAAGCTAGCGGCCATGGCAATAGCCTGTTTCGAGAGGTTAAGGCTATCGGTACGGTGGTAAGTAATATGGCCGGCTTGGTAGAGGGCTTGGGCGGCGGACATGGTGGCTTTGGTCGACATGCCGAGACGAGAGTTGGCTTCGAT
>CAYXZG010000033.1:0-9878 GCA_964469535.1 uncultured Candidatus Saccharibacteria bacterium | reverse complement strand
ACTACCACCTCAAGGTAGCGTGTCTACCAATTCCACCACGAGCGCATGGAACTAAACTAATTATAGCAAAAGATCCCCATTTCGACAATACTCTTTTCTAAAGGCGCACCACGATGGCGTCAATTTTGCGATTTCTGCCAGCATTCTCAAACGAATCCCTTAGTTTTCCACAGCCCCGTCTCTAGAAAAACCCATTTTTCTTTATTATCCGCAAAATTTTGTAAAAACTCTTGCTTAATTTTGAATGTTCGTGGTATTATAGAACTACAAAGTCATGTAAACATAAAAAGAAAAGCCGCTAAACGCTTTTTACACAAAAATAGGAGCAAATAAAAATGAAAATGGAAAAAAAGATTCGCAATCTTTTCGTCGCGACTGGCGTCATCGCTGGTGCTGCGGTTTCTTTGGTCCCGCTTACTTCGTACGCCGCGGAAAGTACCGGTTGGTGCCAAGCCGATGTCGATAGCAATGGCAACCAAGTCAAGTATGATGTTAGTGCTTACGGTAGTGGAGAGATTGCACAAGGCTATGCTTGTGACAAAGCAGTCAGCCATCCTGCCACGACCAACGTTGGTTTCGAAGTTGAACCAATGATCTCGATCGATGCTGTCAGCAATAATAAAGTCATCAACCTTTCTCCGAGCAGCCTCGGTGAAGGCGGTTTCACTGCTACGATCAGCGCAAACACCCCTTACACTGTTTCTCTCAGTTCTGATGACAACCGCATGATCAACAAGGCAGCCACTGGTTCCAACAATGACCAGACTCCTGCCTTTATTCCTGCCTCAGCGAATCCTACGGCTGGCGTTAGTGGTTGGGGCATCAAAGGTGGAAATCTAACTTCATATCAAGCCTTGACCGACCAACTCGTGAAGTATTATGATAGTGGTACGGAGCGCGCATTGAACGGCCAAAACACCGATTTCCAAGTTGCTGTTGGTGCTGCTGCCGGTCTTCCTCAGGGTACTTATCTGACCATGGTGAAGATTACCGCCGCCTCCAAGGGTATTACTGCTAACTCATAGTGAATTAATGTTCAAGAAAATCATTACTGCTATTGCTATTCTTGTCTGTTCGTTCTGTTCGACAATGTCGGTCGCTGCGCTCCAAGCGGGCGACATTGTCATGTCAGCAACTCCTTCGGAACGCACGATTGATCTTTATCCTGGTGCCACCTATGATGGCGTCGTGAAAGTTTTGAACGGCGGGCGTCTCGATTACGATTTCTCCGTTGAAGCGAAGCCTTTCCAAGTCAATCCTGACGATTATGCGCCCGATTTCGAGACCGACAACGCGTATACTCGCCTCCATAACTGGATTACTTTCCCGGAGACGACTTATCACCTCGACATTGATGGCCAGGTCGAAGTACCGTTTCATATCGAAGTTCCCGAGGATATCCCGGGCGGTGGCCAATACGCTGCAATTATCATTCGCGCCCATACCCCTGATGAAAACAACTCCATGTTCAAGCTCATTCCTCAGATTGCTGCTCTCATCTATGGTCATATTGAAGGCGGCGAAACTCGCGAGTCCGGCGAGATCGTTTCGCATACAATCCCTGAATTTCTCATGGGCGAGCAGTTTCAGACTACTGCTACCGTTAGGAATACCGGCAACGTCGATTTTCGCGTGAGGCAGTCGATCGAAATTCGTGATTTCTTCACTAACCGAGAAGTCGTGACGCCCGATAGCGTCGCGGAGAATGGCGAACCGGTCGGCTATAATAATATGGTCGTTCTCCCCGATACCGAGCGCTCAAGTACGTTATACTGGGCTGGCGCCCCGCAGCTTGGCATTTTTCGCGTCCGCCAGACCATTTCCTTCCTCGAACAAGAAGAAACTTACGAGCAGATCGTCATCTTTTGCCCCATGTGGTTGATCGTACTAGCCATCGTCCTAGTCGCACTCATGATCCTCTGGATTGTCATTCGCCTTTTGACTCGCAAACGCCACCAACCGCAAGTCTTCTAAATCCAAAAAATCCCGAAAAATCATTGACTTTTTAACATATCTGTGATACAATAAAAAGATATGGTAGATAATATTCGTAATGTAGCAATTATCGCACACGTCGACCACGGCAAGACCACCCTGGTCGACGGTCTTTTGAAACAGTCGCATACTTTCCGTGACAACCAGGCCGAGATGTCCCAAACCTTGATCATGGACTCCATGGACCAGGAGCATGAGCGGGGAATTACTATTACCGCAAAGCAGACCTCAGTTGATTATAACGGCTATAAAATCAACATTATTGATACTCCAGGACACGCCGATTTTTCTGGCGAAGTCGAGCGCACGCTCAATATGGCGGATGGCGTTCTTCTCATCGTCGACGCTCAGGAAGGGCCAATGCCACAGACAAAGTTTGTCCTCCAAAAAGCCCTTAGTCTTCATCTGAAGCCAGTCGTTATCATTAACAAAATCGACAAGCCCGCCGCCCGCATCGACGAGGTAAAGGACGAAATCTCCGATCTCTTCCTCGAACTCGCGACCGATGAGTCGCAACTCAATTATCCGATTTACTACGCGATCGCCCGTGACGGCAAGGCTGGCAAGACCACTGATCTCGACAACGATCTTCATGTTATTTTTGAGTCCATCATTAATGATATCCCCGCGCCGAAAATTGATGAAGCTGCCTCAAAAGGTGCGCAGCTGCTCGTCGCTGCGCTCGCGGCCGATAGTTATCTCGGTAAATACGCCATCGGCAAAATCTTCCGCGGCAAGCTGAAGAAAGGCGAGAACGTCAAGCTCGGCCATGCGACGGATGCTACGGCTGGTAGCGAAATCGAATGGACGAGTGCCAAAATCGACAAACTCTTCGTCTATAAGGGCTTGAGTAAAGAAGAAGTTACCGAAGCTTCGGCTGGCGATATCGTCGCGATTACAGGGGTTGCTCAAGCCAATATCGGCGACACGATCGCAACGGTCGGTCAAAACGGCGAGGTCCCCGAGGCGCTCCCGACGATTGAACTTGAGCCACCGACCCTAAGCATTTATATCGGCCCGAACACTTCGCCCCTGAAAGGCCAAGAAGGCGAGTTTACTACCTCGCGCCAGATCGCCGAACGGCTCGAACGCGAGCTTGAGACCAACATCGCTCTTAAAATCGTTCCTGACGGTCTTGGCTATAAGGTTTCTGGCCGCGGTGAGCTCCACCTCTCGGTTTTGATCGAGACTATGCGCCGTGAAGGTTATGAGCTTGAGACTGGCCGCCCTGAAGTGGTTTACAAAGAGATTGATGGCCACAAATGCGAACCAGTTGAAGAATTGACGATCGAGGTCGATCCAGAGTTTGTCGGCGCTGTTTCTCAGGAACTGGGCGTCCGTCGTGCTGAGCTTATCAGCCAAGAGCTCACGGCCTCCGGCAGCACTCGTTTTACATACCGTATTACGACTGCCGCGCTGATCGGTCTCCGCAACAACCTCCTCACCGCGACGAAGGGAACTGCGATTATGTCCTCTCTTCCTGATGGCTACCGTCTCGTCGAAGGGAAGTACAAGCCCGAACGTAACGGCGCTTTGATTTCTTTTGAATCCGGCACTTCGACCGCTTATGCACTTGATGCGGCCCAGGCTCGCGGTATCCTCTTCATTCCGCCTGGTGTTCCTGTCTATCAGGGCATGATCGTTGGCCTCTCTAACAAAAAGGATGATCTAGATATCAATATCTGCAAGGAAAAACAACTCACGAACATGCGCACGCACGCTTCGGACGGTGCTATCCAGCTCACGCCTTATACTCAATATTCGCTTGAGCAGTGTATTGATTTCTTACTCGACGACGAACTTCTCGAGGTGACACCTAAATCCCTCCGCCTCCGCAAGCGCCAGCTCGACCCGATCAAGCGTAAGCGCGAGGCGCGCCAGTAGTCTCACGCAGCCTCTCCTATCACCCTTTGCTAGTGTGTTATAATAAGCGTATGAGTTTTCATCCCTTACGTCGTTTTCTGCGCAAATCTTTCGTAGCGTCGCCCGAAGCTCCTTCCGCCTCGACGCATTTTGCCGCCGAGACCTCTTGGGACGATCTCGTCCGCCTGAACCGATCTTCTGACGCAGACTCGTCGACTTTTGACGATCTTGCGAACGTCCCTTTTGCTGGCGCTGCTCCAGATCCTATCCGTGACTCCGCTCCCGAGTCCAGCTCTGTGCCTGAGGTTTCTGGCGAGACCTCATCCGCTATCGACCCCGAAAACGCTATCGGGGGGAGTCGTTATCCGAGCAGCGTGAGCTCTCATCCTCTCCTGAGCTTGAGGCTTTTAAAGATTTCTTCAAACTTGACTTACGAATCAAATCCGAATTAATCCGCCTCGCCCCGAGTCCCGCCGATAGCTTCGACGCAGCCAGTCAGACCGACTATGCCGATCGCGCTTACAAATCCTTCCGTGATTTTCGCCATGATTTTTCGCGTCTCAATTCTGATTTTCACTTTGGCAAGTCGGTCGCCACTTGCCTCGACGGGTATTTCGCGCGCGAAGTCAAGCATTTCGAGATTAGTCACTACGGCTCCGACACCGCGCAAAAGCTTTATCGCTCCGTCTTTTCCGATATGCGTCCAGCTTTCGTCGAAGTTGTTAAGGACAAATGTGTTGGCTACATTGTTTCTCGAGGCGACGTGCTGGAGTCTCTCATTGACCAATCTTCCAGCATCAACGAGCTCCTCCATGCCTATCATAGCTACATCATGAACAACGAAGACCTCCTCCAGGCTATTCCTCCACTTGCCGAAAAGAAAAATCAGTATGGCTATCCGATCGTTTTGCGCGGCGACGATTCTGCTCCCGCTCGACAAGTTTTCGATGCTCTTCCCGACGATCTCGATGTCGGCTACACTGATATTATTGCTGCTGACGACCATCTCATGATGATGGTGCGCGAGCGCGGCCATGCCCTGACGATCAATTCCTCTCCCGATCCGGGACACCCCGGGGAGTTGCCAGTTGAGTACAACATCCCAAAAATCTGTAACGAAAACATGATCAAAACTCTCCCTGGCCTCACCGGATATAGCGAGAACGGCGCTCGCGGTGTTTTTTCTGTCCCGCAGTCCGAAATTGGTCCTCGATTAGTCGACTTTATTGCCAAAGTTCCGATGGATAGCGACATGTGGAAGCCTGGCGGCCCACTCTATTATCTCGCCTCTAAGCGCCCTTCCGCTAAACCTCCACGGCAAAATTAGCGTAAAACTATTGACTTTTTTGATAATCTGTGATACAATGGTAATATACAGTAGGCTTTTTGTACCAAAAATTCGGCTACCGCTTGATCTTTATTAAGAAAGGACTGATGTTGATGCCTCCGCGTTCGCTCCTTGGCCTCACCCTCTTTGTTGCTTGCGCCCTCCTGATTAGTCTGATCATCCTTCGCCTCCATACCCGCCATTGCCGCGCTCAGCAGGAATTTCTCCAGGTCGGACAGAAGGTCAGCCGTCTGGTCGATCTGATTTCTGAGCGCGCGACGATTGAATTTTTCGCGCCCCAGTTCGTCCGTGATACTTATAATGCCTGGCTCGGCGTACCGCATCCCGTACTTAATCAGTTTACTGACGCCGAACTCTACTACAATTTTTTCGACTGGTTCTTAAAGGCTTTGGAGCTGTCTGGCGCTGGTGCGGTACTCTGTTATGGTGAGATCCGGATGATGTCGGGCGAAAAAGTGACGCGGTCTTTGCCGTGGCTCGAATTTCATTATGGCTCTTCGGACTGGGCCGTCTACCCGACGCCTCACGCGATTCATTATTGCCGCCATGATCTCTTTCTCCGCCACGTCCTAGTTCGTAGCGCCCAGCGCGTTCGCTACGAAGAGATTTCGGTTTGGCTTCGACAGCCTGGCGCCCGTATCGCTTCGACGGATCTGATTTTTAACCACACTTTGCCGAGCGACCCCCAGAATAACATCTGATGCCCCTTATCCCCGCCCTCGGCGGGGATTTTGCCTGCTTGTTTTTTTGAAACCTCGTCTCGCTTGCTCTTCGATCTGCCAAATCCGTCTCGAGTCCTGTCTAGTGTATATAGCCGACTCCATCATCCTACGCAAAATCGCCGCTAATGATCACAATATGCTATATTATATTCATGTCTACCTATCTTATTGACACCCATTGTCATCTCCATGACGCTGAATTCTATTCTCCTGCGCAGGCTGCTGAGCTGCTTGATGCCGCTCACGCCAACCAAGTTCGTCAGATCATCGTGATCGGCACTGATCTTGACGATTCGGCAGCTGCCGCCACTTTTGCTGCAGCGCACAAGGATGTTTTTTGGACTTATGGTATCCATCCCGAATATGCCAACTCCCATTCCGCCGCCGATCTCGCCGCACTTTCACTACGCCCGCCCGAGCCCCGCGATCGGCTCGTTGCTATCGGTGAAATCGGCCTTGACTATCACTACGAATCCTATGACCGCCCAGCGCAAATTCGTTTGTTTGAAATGATGCTCCAGTGCGCTCAGGACCTCTCGCTGCCAGTTTCTCTCCATATTCGTGAGCGCGAGGCTTTTGCGGACGCCTGGCCGATTCTTGACAACTTTCCTGACCTCACCGGCGTCGTCCACAGTTTTACTGGTAGCAAACAAGAACTCAGACGTGCGCTTTCGCGTAATTTTTACATTGGTGTTAATGGCCTTGCGACTTATTCGACCTTGCCCTTGCCTCCGCTTAAAAAAATGTTATTAGAAACCGATGCTCCATTCTTGACTCCAGCTCCCTTCCGTGGTACAATAAACACACCAGGATACGTCCGTAACGTCGCGGCGTATCTGTCTGGAAAATTGGGTGTGGCAGAAGAAACCATAGTGGAGCAAACTACTAAAAATGCGAGACAACTTTTTCACATCTGAAAACATTCCTTCCTTCGCCCCTGCTCAGGCGTATAATTTTGATTCGCCTGCCGATGCGGCTCTCTATCAGGAATTGACCACAATTTCGCAGGAGATTGAACGATGCCGTGCGTCAATTTAGCTCATGTTCCGGCACTTCGCGCAATGGTAAAACCGCTCACAGTCTCCCTTTTTGACTACTTAAATTCCAGAAAAACGCCAAATACGCAATCTAACAGTCATCTTACGAATGATTCCGCTAGCGCGACTGCACCACTTTCTGACGAAAAGACAATTAAAATCCCGCATCCTCGCCCCGTTTTACCTTCCCACGCTAGCCCCCATGCTGTTACCTCGCCTGTAGCGTCATCTTCGACCGCTCGTCGTCTCCCGTCGAGCTATTTCCGTCGTTCCGCGCGTCCAAGCCGAGCTGACCTCATCAACGCCGAATCTCGTCTTGGTAGCACACTTTTTGGCCCGATTCCAGAGGGGCACCGTCGCGAATTCTTCCACGACCAAAAAAACATTTGGATCTGGCACGAAGACTGGACTGATGAGAATCGCCACGATCGTGAACTCACGATTCGCTACGAAGTGCGCACCTCTGGCGTATATAAGAAAATCGCCGCTGGCAAATACTTCAAGCTCGAAGGCGACGAGCTCGAAAACTTCCGCAAAGCTACTCATGCCTACCTCTATTTAGTCAAAAAACATCTCTACAATCAACCCACGCTCGTCTCAAAGTCCTAAAACGCCTTGTTTAACTACATTATTGCCTAAATTACAACAAAATCGCTATAATTCTATTGACAAAAAGCTTATGATGTGCTACAATGGAAGTATACGGATAATTTTTTTGAGTCCGTATGCTCGCTAGCCGCTGGGGCTTCCGCCTTGATGCGACTAAGTACTTTGGAAAGGAGAAATAGTATTATGTGGAGACGTTTAAGAAAAGACCAGCGCTTCCACGATGAAAGCTGGAGAAGGTTCTGGCAAGTCAACATGAAAGAGCACGCCCATTTTGTGGCATTGGGCCACTTAGCATTTTTTGGGATCTGCTTTTTCATCGCGGTTGTATGGTCCCTGGTTAACGTTTTTGGGAGCCATTATCTGCTAGGGACAATTACCGTGGTCGGCATGCTGTTCTCGGCAAAATTTCTTTCCTCGGCGATCGGCACCCTCATGGAGGTCATGCTTCTCTCGATGAGGGAAGCGGACGATATTATTGCCGAGGCGACCAGAGTCGCCGCGGCTGCCGCTCGGAGTAACAACCCTCCTCCTCCCGCCGCTCCGCCTGCTCAACCGACCCCTTCCGCCCCTTCCGCTCCTCCCGCGCAGCCTACCCCTCCCAATCCTCCCCGCCTGACCCTGTGATCTTCTCGCCCCGCAACCATCTTCCCGCCCTGCAGTTCTCAGCTCGCTCCGCCATTCGTTTCCTCTATCATTTTATTTTCTCCCCGTTCGGGCGCCACTTCGTGGCGCCCGCAGCTTTTTTCAAAATCACTCGTTTTCTCATTTTGTATGTTACAATGAATTAAATAGTTAAAACTAAAGGAGGAATTTTGAATCATCCAAAATCCGCAGTTACCGCCGGGTTACTTGGCATCTTCTTGGGTCAATTCGGCGCGCATAACTGGTATCTAGGCGAAAAAATCAAGGGCATAATTCACGTCTGTCTTTTCGGAGTGGGCCTCGTTTTGTTTATTGTTGCGACGGCCATTGCCGCGAGTGCAGCTCCGCGTATTGCTTATTCATACTTTGCCTCTCCCGCTGCAACTTCGGCTGCAACTGGCGCAGCTATTTGTTACATTATTGCCATCCTCATCCTCCTTGCTAACGGTATTTGGGCATTAGTCGAAGCGATTATCCTGTTCGCGCGTGGCGACCAAGGTCTCGCCGCTCGTGGCTATGCCGTTGCGAACCCGAATTTCGCACCAGCCGCTCCGATTCAAAACGGCATGAACAATTCTGTCTCTGCGAATCCTAGTAACGCTCCCACAAATTCGGACCAAGCCATTTCCTCCGCTAATACCAATCTCCCGAACGGCGCCACCGCAGCACCGTCCGTCGCTCAGCGCCCGCCCAAGCAGCCCATGAACCCCAAGACCAAAAAGAAGATCATTATTGGCGTCATTGTCGGTGTCATCGTTCTTATTGCCGCCATTGTTGCGGTGGTCGTGATCGCTATTGCTTCCCGCGTTGATTACGGCGAATCTTACCGTGTCGCGAAAGAACTCGACGACAAGATTGACGAGATTTATTACGATTACGATTGTAGCAACGTCGTCAGCTACGTTGATTCAGCTTGGACGTCGGAGCGCAATTACAACGGCTATATCTCTTCCTGCAAAGACGCTCTGAATGGGGTCAGCGAGCTCGTTGACAAGCTTGGCGACACTGCCGGCGTGAAACGTAATAAAGAAATTGGCGACAAATTCTCTGCCTTTAAGAGTTCCTTTGAGGAGGCCTTCCCGAATCTGAGCGATATTTCTGCGCAGCTTGACCTCTATCAAGTCTGGCATAATTATGCTGTCAAAGTTGACAGCCTCAGCGCGAGTAGCAGTGATGCCGAAGTCAAAGCTGCTGCCGATATTCTCATTAACTCTGGCAACGAAACCCTGAAAAACTACGCGACGACTTGGCTCGAAAAAACCACAGCCTACATTCACGCTTACAAAGCTTATTGGGACTCTAGCTATAGCGATCCGAACCGCGACGCCTTGCGCAAAGCCATGAACACCGCTCAGACTGAGCAGCGCGACTGGGTGTCCGAGAATCGTCCTGATATCACTTCGCTTGTTGGTCTTGAATTCAATGATACAGCCAAAGTCTATAATAATTTTGGCAATCTTTACCAAACTATCCGTGAAGTCTATCAAGAAAACTACGATTTTGACAGCGGCGACTGCACCTATTACGAATATATCGACACTGTCGACTGCCGCTAACTTCCAGTTGTCTCCTCAAGAGATAAAAATACCCCCGAGGGGGTATTTTTAAGTAGTTCTAAAACCCTCCGGTTTCAACCGGAGGGTACGTTTGAAGACAACGTGT
>CAYXZG010000032.1:0-10602 GCA_964469535.1 uncultured Candidatus Saccharibacteria bacterium | reverse complement strand
GAGGACCTCTTCGCGGAGGTTTTTCTCGAGCGCATCGAAAAGCTTTTGCGACTCGCTGCGATATTCAACTAACGGGTCGCGCTGACCGACACTGCGCCAATGGATACCTTCGCGAAGATGTTGCATATTTTCGAGATGTTGCATCCAGAGCGTATCAAGAACTTTAAGATAAACTTCACGTTCAATCTTGCGCATGATCTCTGGGGTAAATTCAGCCTCTTTTTCTGCATACTGACGTTTGACTTCGGCGAGGACGGCGTCAGAACGCTCCTTTTCTTTACGCAAGTGGCCGATACGGTCTGCTTCGGTATCGTCGAAGTCGAAAACGGCTTGTAAATCTTGACGGAAATGTGGATTGATGCGAATACTATCTTTGGTCAAGTCGTCGGCAGCCACGCGCATTAGGCGATTGATTTCGTTATGGATATTCTCACCATCAAGAATCTTACGACGCATACTATAGACGACTTTGCGATGGCGGTTGATGACGTTATCGTATTGAACGACGTTTTTGCGAGAATCAAAGTTAAAACCTTCAATACGCTTTTGTGCTGATTCCAGGGTCTTAGAAACACGCTTATTTTGGATAGGAGTATCTTCGTCGACGCCAAGATGCGACATAATCATTGCGATACGTTCACCTTGGAAAATGCGCATGAGATCGTCTTCGCAGCTGACAAAGAATTGAGTAGTGCCAGGATCGCCTTGACGGCCACCACGACCACGGAGCTGATTGTCGACGCGACGACTGTCGTGGCGTTCGGAACCAATGACGACGAGCCCACCAAGTTCTTTAACGCCTTTGCCGAGTTTGATGTCGGTGCCACGTCCGGCGAGGTTGGTAGCAAGAGTGACGGCGCCTTTTTCGCCGGCGCGAGCGACGATCGCGGCTTCGCGTTCGTTGTTTTTGGCGTTGAGCAGTTCGTACTTGATTCCCTGGCTATCGAGGTATTTGGCAATCATTTCGTTTTTCTCGATACTGGCTGAGCCGACGAGAACGGGCTGTCCACGATCGTGGTATTTTTTGATTTCGGCAGCGATGGCTTTGAGCTTGGCGGCTTCAGTGCGATAGATGAGATCATCTTTGTCGATGCGCTGGATCGGGCGGTTGGGCGGAATTTGGATCACGTCGAGTGAGTAGATCTGCTGGAACTCCTCAGCCTCGGTGAAGGCGGTACCGGTCATACCGGAAAGTTTTTTGTAGAGACGGAAGAAGTTTTGGAAAGAGATGGTCGCGAGGGTCATAGATTCTTGTTTGACGGCGACGCCTTCCTTGGCTTCGATAGCTTGGTGGAGGCCTTCATTATAGCGACGACCTTGCATGAGGCGGCCCGTATGTTCGTCGACGATAACGACATCACCGCTGTTGGTCACGACGTAATCTTTGTCGCGTTTGAAAACGACGCGAGCGCGGAGAGCTTGATCGAGGTGATAGACTAGGCGAGTGTGCTTCGTTGAGTAAAGGTTTTTCACACCGAGGAGCTCTTGAACCTTTTCGACACCTTCGTCAGTCAAAGTGACGCTGCGGCGTTTTTCGTCGAAGATGTAATCGTCTTCGGAGAGTTGGGCAACGATTTTGGCAAACTGATAATAAGCGTCGGGATTGTCGCCGGCTGGGGCAGAAATGATGAGCGGAGTCCGCGCTTCATCGATTAAAATCGAGTCGACCTCGTCAACGATGGCGTAATTTAGACCGCGCTGACGGAGAAATTGTGGTTCGCTGACCATGTTGTCGCGGAGATAGTCGAAACCAAATTCGTTGTTTGTCCCGTAAGTAATGTCAGCGGCGTAAGCTTCCTTGCGGGTGGCAGGTTTAAGATGGCGGAAACGTTCGTCTTCGTGTTCTTCGTTCTCATATTCGGGGTCGTAAACATAGGAGGCTTGGTTGATAATGACGCCGACGCTGAGACCGAGGAAATGATAGACAGGGGCGTTCCAGCCAGCGTCACGTTGCGCAAGATAATCGTTGACCGTGACAATATGGACGCCGCGACCGGTGAGAGCATTAAGTACGGCTGGAGAAAGTGCTACTAAAGTTTTGCCTTCGCCAGTTTTCATTTCGGCAACGTTGCCTTCGTGGAGAGCGATACCGCCGATTAATTGGACATCGAATGGTCGCATGCCGAGGATGCGTTTGGAAGCTTCACGAGTGAGGGCAAAGGTATCGGCAAGAATCTCATTCAACTCTTTTTCGCTGCCATCTTTGAGGCGGTCTTTGAGTAGAGCGGTCTGGCTGGCGAGTTCTTCATCGCTCATGGCAGCGTATTTTGGTTCGAGTTGGCCGATTTCGAGGACTTTTTTATACATGCGGCGAAGAGTCTTTTTCTGAGCATCGCCAAAAACGCTTTGTAAAATGCGTGTTAAAAGAGTTTTATCAGCCAGTTTGTCGGTTGGTTTTTTCTCTTTTGGGGGTTTTGACGAGTGTTTTTTCGTCTTAGCTAGGGTTTTAGCTGGTTCTTTCTCTACCATCGGTCACTTTCTCCACAAATTCCATGAAAAATATTACCCCCTTATTATAACACACTACTTTCTCTTGATAAACAGGCTTTTCAAGCCCTTTTTCGAGAGATGTGGTGTACTTTCGAGTTTGAAGCGGCGGACTTGTCCCTTGAGTTTAGCTTCGAGAATGTCAATGCCTGCAAAAACGTTGGAGCATTCGTCGCGAGCGGTGATCACCTTGCCGCCGGGGATCTCCATGGCGGCGGAAATTTCGTATTTGTTTCCGTGGGCACGGTCGACCTCGGTGACGACAATTTTGGCGATGACGTCCTTTTTGTGGCCGCGAGGCAAAAAGTGATCAAGTTTCCCGATGCGTTTTTCGGCGTATTTGCGAAAACTGTCAGAAACTTTGTAATTGTTGCCGCTGACTTCAATTTTTTCTATCACTGGGTCCTCCTTATAGACCTAAACTACCTAGGCCACCCATTAATGGTTTCATTTTGTCGGTAGCGATTTCTTGAGCTTTGGCGTAGCCGTCGCGCATACAATCCTCGATCCAGTGCTCGAGCTCGGTAATGTCGTCAAAATCAATTTTTTCGGGGTTAAGCTTGACGCTTTTAATTTTGAGCTCACCAGTGATTTGGACAGTGACTGCGCCGTCACCGGCCTCGACTTCGACGATCTCGTTTTTGAGAGATTTTTGTGCTTTGCGTAATTGGTTGATCATTTTCATTTGATCCATAGTGGCGCCCATATTTTCTCCTTACTCCTGTATCTGTTCGATAGGTTGGTTATTGGTGTATATGTATATTCTATCAGAATTATTGGATTTTGGCGAGGTTATAATGTTGAGAAGTTGTCCGGGGGTGTCTTGATGGCGCAGCGTGGCGAATCTGCTAGGAAGTTGCTCGGAGGGTGGCAGGGCGTTTTCAACAGCGCCGAGACGGTGATTTTCGGCGAGGATTTTGAAAAATTGGAACGATGCGTCGTCGTCTATGATATAGAGTGTAGTGCTGGCGTCGAGATTGGCTTGGACGAGCGATAAATCGTTATTAAATTCGTCGGCGACCATCGGGACATAGCGGTAGCCAAAGAGGAAGTGAGAGATGCCACCGATGATCATAATTCCCATGAAAGCGCCGATAGGAAAAACAGCAGCAATGCGAGCGTATGGGTTATCTGGGAATAAATTATACCATTTGTCAAGGATGTAGCGGAGGCCATGAGCAATAAAGATGGATAGAGGAAGGAGAATGAGGATGGCAGATTTGGGATTAAGCCCAGCGAGAAAAATGGTGAAGACGATGAGCCAGCTGGCAATGGCATTGCGAGAGGCGAAGAAACCTTTGGAGGTGGAGAGGAGACCAATTACAGCAAGCGCGATCGAGGCGAGCCCAACGAAAGGCGAAAGGAATTGGCTTTCGAGAGTGGTGTTCCAGGAAAAAAGCGGAAGGAAGGCGGTTTGAATATTACTAATGAATTGATTGAAGGTGAGACCAGGAGCGAGGAGCAGCTCGGGGATGATACTCGGATTGATGAAGGTAGCGACGACGAGTGCACCGAGGCCGACGAGGATAATAAAAGTGGTCAAGATGAGCGGAACGGTGGGGAGAGTTTTAATCGTAAAGCGGAGGTGGGGATGGATCAGGGCAAAGATGACGATGAAGGTGACTAGGTAGATCAAATGGGGCGTGAAAATCGAGGCAAGAAGCGCGAAAGCAAAAACGAAGCAATAGATCGGTTTTGGCTTGGTGACGCCTTGGATTTTGGAGCCGAGCCAAAGCAAGAGTGTCGGCCAGAAAACCAACATAATAAGTGGCGTACCTGAGCCAGAGATAAAAAGGAAGGAGGCGGAAAGAACGGTGAGGATCGAGGCGAGCAAAGCGACATTGGTCTTGAACCAGCGATTGAGGAGAAGGATAAGTAGCAGGCCAAGGATAAGTCCGATGACGATACTGGGGAGTTTGACGGAGTAAACGGTGAGACCAAAAAGCGTGATTGAAAGCTTTTGGAGGAGACGATAAGGGAGGTTGATGAGATCGCCTTTTAATAAGGCGTCGCTATGAAGAGCGTAAGAGGAAGAAGCAGATTCCATTTCGGCGGCAGAGAGGCCATTTGGGGCAAGAAGTGGCAGGCCAAAAAGTAGGATAATGTAAGCCGCTGCTAGCAAAAAGAAGCCAATATGAAAACGATAACGGTAGAGAAAAAGTTTCGAGATAACTAGTTTTTTCACGTTCTAATTATAGCATAAAAGCAACATGTGGAAGGATTTTGCGATAAAAGTATTGACTTTTTAGAGCAAGTGTGCTATAATGGAAGGATAGACTATTCGTGCTCCTTGTCGAGAGACATAAAACGGAGTAATTCTGGGTGGAAATATAGTTCAACTTTGCCGACGGGGCCGTGGCGGTGCTTGGCGAGGATGAGTTCGGTGATATTAGTGGGGACAAAATCGTCGTTGTTTTGTTTGTAGTAGTCGGGGCGGTGAAGGAACATGACGAGGTCGGCGTCCTGTTCGATGGAGCCGGATTCGCGGAGATCGGAGAGGACGGGCCGAGGATCGTCGCGGCCAGTGACGCCACGGGAGAGCTGAGCGAGGGCAATGACAGGAACCTCAAGTTCCCTGGCGAGGGTTTTGAGCCCGCGGGAAATTTCGGTTACTTCTTGGACGCGGTTGCCTTTATAGCGATCGGATCCAGCGATCAACTGGAGGTAGTCAACGATAATCATGCCAATATTATGGTCATGAACGGCGCGGCGGGCTTTATTGGCTAAGTCGTAAATTGTCATAGAGCTAGTATCGTCAAGATAAAGTGGCACTTCGTTCATATCGCCGAGCGCGTCGCCGATGGTGGCGAAGTCTTCGTCGGAAATGTTGCCAGTGCGGATTTTCCAAGCGTCAACGCCGGCAATGTCGGAAATCATGCGGTCGACAAGCTCGGATTTGGCCATCTCCATGGAGAAGAAGAGGACGCCTTTGTTTTCGCCGTTGCGGGTGGCGACATTGTAGGCGAGATTTTGGGCGAAAGTGGTTTTACCCATGGCAGGGCGGGCGCCAATGATGATGAGATCGCCTTTTTGGAAGCCGGCGGTTTTGTTGTCGAGGTCACGAAAGCCGCTTTTGAGGCCGCGGAGCGCACCTTTGTTGCGATGGAGCTCTTCGATGCGATCGTAAGCGTCGACGAGCAGGTCGCCAAGAGCGCTATAATCGGTCTTGACGGTTTGGTTCGAGACGGCAAAAAGTTTTTGCTCGGCTTCGCCGACGAGCTCTTCGATTTTACCTTTAGAATCATAAACTCCGGTAGCGATATCGGTGCCGACTTGAATGAGCCGGCGACGGATCGAGGCCTGAGCGATGAGCTCGGCGTAGGCATCGGCGTGTGAGGCGGTGGGGACAAAATTGGTTAGCTCGGTGAGATAGGGGGTGCCGCCAATGCTTTTGATGGAACCGTTTTCTTTGAGCTTGGCGGCAAGGGTCATGAGATCAATCGGGCGGCGGGAATTGTAAAGGTCGGTCATGCCTTGGAAGATGCTAACGTGACGTGGATCGTAAAAATCTTCGGCGCGAACGATGGTGAGAATGTCGGGAAAAGCTTTGTCAGAAAGCAGAAGCGCTCCGAGGAGGGATTTCTCGGCCTCGAGATCTTGGGGCGGAATGCGTCCGCCGTGTGCGGGATTTTCTTCCATATTACCTCCTAAAGACTAGCTCTCTAGAGCGAGGCCTTAGAAGGGCAAGTCTTCGTTTATTTCACGTACATCACCCATTATAGCAGAGATTTGGGAGAGCATAGGGTCTTTTTGGGGCTGTTTTTCGCTCAGATCATGGATATTGAGGGCGATACCACCGAGACTGTCAAGAAGGATTTGATGGTTGCGGGGTTTTTCGAGGAGGGTTTTGACGAATTTGCTTTGCGGATAGAGGTGTAGGGTATTATTATCGTATTCATGATCGATTTTTTGGAGTTGGGCGTAGAGGGCTTCGTTCGTTTCGCGGAGTTGATCGAGAAAGTCATCCCAGGCGAAGGGTTGGCTAGAATAGCCAGCAGGCGATGATACGGGGACTGAGTCGGACTCGGGAGTAGCATTTGTTTTGGTATTTGGCTTGGGAGTGGGCGTTGCTTCGGGAATGGTGTTCGACTCGGGTTCGACATTTGATCTTGAGTTAGGGATTGACCGGAGGGTCGTTGGACTAGGCGTTGGAGTCGCTGGAGTTGACATGTGTGATGAGCTAGGATTGATTGGTGCGCGGGTTGACGAAGGCGATTCAAGCGAGGGTTGCAGCAAGGCGAGAAGCAGTTTAGCTTCTGGGAACGGAGGTTGAACTTCGGGAAGTTTAGAGAGAAGCGGAAGTAAATCGGGCGAGGGTGAGGTGATGATGCGAGAAATGAGTTCGGAAGCGATGATCTCGGGTTTGATGCCGGTATTGAGAAGGTCTTTAAGAAGATTGTGGATTGTAGAAAAATTGCGTTCGGCATAAGCAGAGAGTAAAGCTGAGAGCTGGGAGGATTGCGGCAGGCCGAGAGTGGAGGTCAAAAGTTCGGCTGTGATCGTGTCGGTAGAGAGCGTGGCGATTTGGTCGAGAAGGCTGAGTGAATCGCGAAAAGATCCATCACCACGTTCGACGACAATTTTGAGTGCGTCGTCCGTGATCGGGATTTGCTCGGCGTCGGAAATGGCGCGAAGATGCTTTAACATGGTTTCGGGATCGGCGAGGCGAAAGGTATGGACTTGGGTGCGTGAGGAAATTGTGATTGGGACTTTGTGGGCGTCGGTAGTCGCCATGATAAAAATAACGTGTGCTGGCGGTTCTTCGAGAGTTTTGAGAAGGGCGTTCGAGGCGGACTTGGTGAGCATGTGCACTTCGTCGATAATGTAGACTTTGTATTTCCCTTTGGTCGGGGCGATGACGGCTTTTTCACGCAGCTCGCGAATGTTGTCGACGCCAGTGTTTGAGGCGGCATCGATTTCGATGATGTCGAGGTAGCTGTCTTCGACTTGGTAATTGAAATGGTTGACGGCGTGCGCAAAAATGCGAGCTACGGAGGTTTTGCCGGTGCCGCGCGGGCCGATGAAAAGATAGGCGTGGGCGATTTTGCCTTGGTTGATGGCGTTGCGGAGCGGGGTGATAACCTGGTCTTGCCCGACGACATCCTCTAGCTTAGTAGGGCGATATTTGCGATAGAGGGCTTTTTGACTAGCGGGAGAGCCTAGCGCAGCAGTATCGGTCTGAACGGATTTTGACTTGGCCATTGCTACAAGGCTGCCTCAACGGCGGCCCAAGCGGCTTGGTCGTTATTGGCGGGGATAATAGCAGAGACTTGACTACCTTCGCGTAAGTGGAAATAGGTGACGGAAGCATAGAGTACCTCATATTCGCGACCTGAGACTTCGATGTAGTATTTATCATCGTGGTGCACGAGTGTTCCAATCACGGTACGGCGCTCGACTGGACCGATTTGCTTATAGAGGAAACGGCCTTCTGGAGTAATGGTAAGTTTGAGAATGTCGCCTTCGACAAGTTTGGATTTTGAAGCATAATTCGCGGGGACTGGATAATTCTTGCCGTCGGGACCGATCATGATTTGACCATCGAATACACCTTCGATCACTTTTCCATCGGGGCTAGAGACAACGGTTTCTCGGGGCGCGGTAATTACGTCGCCGTCGCCGAGAACAGAAATAAGCAATTCCTTAGCGGCAGCAAGATTCGTTTCGGCCTCTTGAATCAGACCGCGCAATCGCTTGATTTGTTTTTCCGGTAATTCAGACATCACCTCGCATCCCGTCTGTCGTTAACTATTATTCTGCTTCCATGATAACGCGTCGATAGCTAAAAGTCAACCGATAAACCAGAGGATTTTTCCACCAAAATAACGGCGGTCGTAGGCAAAACGTTGTAAAAAATACATGAAATTTGCCTTGAAAAAATAGTCGGAATACGCTTATGTTGAATTGAGAATGAGATATGAAGAAATTAGGACAATACAAAGACGAGCCCCAAAGCGGAGCTCGTCTCAATAAAACAACTTGTCAAGATAGTAATGATTCGATCAGGCGAGTTGACTAGCGCTGAATTACGCGAGTTCAACGGTAGCGCCGGCTTCTTCCAAGGTCTTTTTCATGGTTTCGGCGTCAGCTTTGGCGACTTTTTCTTTGACGGTGGCTGGAGCGCCATCGACGATAGCCTTAGCTTCACCGAGGCCGAGACCGGTGATTTCTTTCACGGCTTTAATGACGGCGATTTTCTGAGCGCCGGCTTCTTTCAAGACGACGTCAAATTCGGATTTGCCTTCATCGGCAGCAGCGCCGCCTTCGGCAGGGGCGGCAGCGACAGCGACCGCAGCGGCGGCCGGTTCGATACCATATTCATCTTTAAGAGTGTTTTTGAGTTCGTTGACCTCAAGAATGGTCATATTGACCAATTGTTCGGCCAATGCTTTGATGTCTGTAGCCATAGTTTATCCTTTCAGTTTGGGAACTTTTCTGGGAGAAAAGTTCCCAACGTCAAAAGACCAGGATAATTTTCTTGCGAAAAGCGCGGTTGCCGCAAGAAAATGATTTATCTAATCTCTGACGAGTAAATTTAATAAGTAAAATATCCTAAAACTTTGATTCTAGAATAAATATTGATTGCTAATTAGCCTTTGCTTCCAATCCGGAAACAATACCAGTAAGAATGCTGTTGGTGGCGGAAATAGTATCGTTGATCGGCGAAAGCAACTGCGCGATGACTTGGGCGATGAGCTCGTTTTTCGACGGCATTTTCGCGAGAGTCGTAATTTCGGCTTGGTCCATGGATTTGCCTTCGTTCGAGAAACCGCCGACTAGCTCGAGGGTGGGGTGAGTTTTGGCAAATTCGGCGAGAACCTTAGCTGGGGCAACTTCGTCGGTGTCGGAAATCGCGTAGACCAATTGACCAACGAGTCCGGTCGTATCGGTGTCTTTATAGAGTGCGATTTCGTTCATGGCAACGCGAACGAGACGATTCTTGACGACTTTAATTTTAACACCGGCTTCGCGAGCAGCCTTGCGTAGCTCTTGGAGCTCGGCGACAGTCAAGCCTTGGTAGCGAGCATAGGCAGTAAGCTTAGCGTCGTTCAAAAGGGCAGTCAAATCAGCAACCAAAGTATCTTTTTTTGCTTTGGAAATTGCCATAAAAATTCCTTGGTTAGTTTTGATAATAATGAATCATAAAATTTGCTGACAAGTTGTTAATCTGCGTTACCCATAAGACTCCCAAAAGTGAATTCTTAGGTGGCATAATTAAGAACTTTGGACCCCTTTCTGAAGAAAGGTGTCCAACCGCCAAAGACCGAAGTGATTTGTTTTGCGAAAAGCATGGTTTCCGCAAAACAAATTATTCATTAAGTCTAGCAGTTATTGTTCCGCCACTGTCTTTAGAATAACTGAGTTCATTATAACAAAGGTGGCGGAATTTTGCAAGAGAAACTTTTGAGGTGCTATTCGATTCGCAAACATTTTGAATAGCTTGTTCAGGGACTATCTACCTACCTACCTCCATCTGTCCTAAGCACTGGCAACTACCAAGCGGAGCAGGTAATTTGGTCATAACGAATCCAGAAACCGGCGCGACGCGCCTTGATCCATTACCGGTTAAAAATAGCCTCTATGGCTTGTTGTATGACTACTATGGCTGGACGGTTGATCAAAACAGCTATCATGCTCCCAGTAGCTGGACGTATGAAGGCCATGAATATGATACTGTTCTGAATCCTTTTTACCTTAATTCCAGCGGCTCTGTTTATGGATCTGATAGCATCCTAGACGCTTTAATATTACCTGCAACCAAAGGTTTCTATTGGACTGGAAATCGTCAACGTAATGGTATCGATCTTGGCGCTTATATGTATGGAGAAGGGGAAACTTCTACAGGAACAGGTATATTTGTTACTTCATTTTCTCATAATAATTCCAAGCGTGCTTATTCCCTTCGCTGCCTCACTCAGTAGTAGTATCCTCTAGTAGGTAGATATAATATGATAGATATTTTGCTTACTTATGGGTTAGAACTTCCACGAGGCAGCGAAGAGACCCCACCACAAACTTCCATTACACCGAAGAAGTTTATGAACCAGAAAAACTGTCTTTTTGATCTGTCAACTCTTTTTCCAACAATTTTATTAGAAAGCCTATAAAGGCTAT
>CAYXZG010000031.1:0-11264 GCA_964469535.1 uncultured Candidatus Saccharibacteria bacterium | reverse complement strand
ACGACACAAGGCTCTTCAGGCCTCTGCTCTACCAACTGAGCTACAGAACCACTACCTTCATTCTACCACACATTTTTCAGTTTGAAAAGGTTTTGCTGAGACTTCGACGATCCCCCAATATCCCCCAAGATTATATGCCTATTGGCCCAGCACTGCGTTTCTGGACTCCAAATCCCTCGCCATAGAAAAGCGGGCCCGGAAGATTTCCGGGCCCGTCAAGTCGGTTAGCTCTGTCTCTGAAGCGCCAGCTCATTGGTCTGATGTGCCTCCGCAGACTGCGCCTTCTCATTCCGCAGATCGGCGACAAACGCCGCCAGGCCGTTTTCGTCCAGCGCGTACCACGTCAGGCGGTAGGGCTTCTGGTCGGGGCTGAACTTTGCGCGTCGGAGCTCGAGTCCTACGGCTTCCGTCTTGACCAAAAGTCGTCCGTAGAGGCTGCGTACGTCCTTTTCGAACTTGAGAAATTTCGGGCCGAACTCGCGCTGCGCCGCATGAAGGATCTCGAATTTTTCGGTCGCTTCGATCGCCTGATCGAGGGCATCGTACATGCCGACGCTCCCATAGTTGATAAGAAACGGATTCTTCTCATCGGTCCAGAGCTGGTGCTCCGGGTGGCAGCCAGCCGCCCGCCGGCGCTCGTTGAGCAGCCCAATGGCTTGGTCCAAATACTTTTTCGCCAAAGCCCTCGTTTCGTCCGAATCGTCCCACTTGAAACGATCGAGCGCCTCCATTGCCGCCGTCAGGATCAAATCGCGACCCGGGAAGAACACCTCATTCTCCGGGTATCCCAGTGTCCTCGCGCAGCTTTCTCGGTAAGTGTCCGCTTCTTGCGCAAAAGAGCGCGCCGCCGCGTCATCATCCCCCGGCGACGGCAGGTAACAACCGATCGGCAGCGCGATTGCCTGATAGCCACCGAAGAAGTGCTCGAAGGATGCGTACACATCGCGGAAGCCAGTTTCGGCGAGCCCGTTTTTTAGTTGAAACTCCTTGAATATTGGTGTCCGGATATCGTTCCGGAACAGCACGATCATGTGCGTCGCAAACCGCGGGCTTATGATCGCGAAATGCCACTCATCCCACCCATTGATGTCATCTTCTTCTACCCAGCATGTTCCGAAGACGAAACGCGCTTCGATGCCGGCTCTGTCCAGCTCCAGATCCGCCGCGATTTCGTGGAACTTCCACCCAAGCAACGGGTTGAACGGTTCGTTCGGAGTTTTCATCCTGAAGGCTGCCGGGCAATGAAAGATCACATCGTCAGTCGTATCGCAACTCTCATCCAGCAGATTCATAAAATTAAGCTCGTATTCGCAGCCCCGCTCAGTGGTCAGGCAAAACCTAACGCTCGGAGGCGCAGAACCGATGCAGTTTTCCGGTTTGCTGAAAAACTCAGTTACTTCGTCCGGGTTCAGCCTTTTCAGCTCGCATTTTGACAGGTCCAACATAAGGTACTCCTTCCTTTGCGACTTCCGTCGCGACACTAGCGCCGAAGCTTTCTTCGCTTATGAGGGGACTTTTCTCCTCACGCTAGCCATGCCGCCAACTTTTAGACAGCCAAAAATTCTCGAATCCATCATTCCAGAATTCATCGCCGTCTAAAAGCGTATATCTATCGACAGAATCTAGCCTGTTAAAGTGCTTTTTGACATCCAAAACCTCGCCCAACAAAGGGCTCATACTTACATTGTAGCACACATCATCGTTTTTGTCAATACTATCACTACAATATAAGCTTAAAACGTCAAAAATGCCTATTTTTGCTTAATTCCTGGGATCGGGAACTTTAGCGCTACCTCTTTCACCTCGCCCCGCAGCTCTTCCAACTTGTCCTGGTGCTCTTCGAGTCGCACTTCCTCACCGGCCGCTACGCAGATATTCGCCACATCATACATCCAATCCGCAATCCGCTTCATTTCTGCTTCGCCGAGGCCGCGCGTTGTCATAGCCGGCGTCCCTAGGCGTACGCCCGACGGCCGAAAAGCCGCTCCTTTGTCGGTCGGTAGGGCATTAGCATTCAGAGTCAAACCGATTTTATCGAGCGCTGTCTCGAATAGCTTTCCGTCAATCCCAAAGCTTTCCTGAACATTCACTAATACGAGGTGATTCTCCGTACCGCCGCCTTGCAACACAAAACCTCTTTCCTGCAAAGCCGCTGCTAGAGCCTTCGCATTTTTGACAATTTGCTCGGCGTAAGTTTTGAATTCGGGCTGTAAGTCCTCTCCAAAAGCAACCGCCTTTGCTGCGATCACGTGCTCTAGTGGGCCGCCTTGTGTGCCAGGAAACACCGCACGATCGATTAGTGTCGGGATATTCTCGAGCGTTTTTGCGCACTTTTTCAGCGGATTGCCGACTTTGCCTTTTGAAACGATCAGTCCGCCGCGCGGCCCACGCAAGGTTTTATGAGTTGTCGACGTCATCACCTGAAAACCAAAATCTAGTGGATTCGGATGCACTCCTCCAGCGATCAGCCCGGCCACGTGCGCCATGTCCGCCATCAGCAAAACTTCTTCACCAGTTTCCTCTTGCAATTTCTTGGCGACTTTTGCCACCCGCTCGAAATCTGGCACCTTCATAAAAGCCGAATAACCCACCAAAATCAGTTTCGGCTTGTGCTCGAACGCTAATCTTTCCAACTCATCATAGTCAATATCCCCCTCATCCGTTACGCCATAGCCCACAAAGTTATAGATTTTCGCACTCCTTGTCACCGGCGACCCATGGGTCAAATGTCCGCCTGCCGGCAACGCCATCGCCAGGATCGTGTCTCCCGGCTCACACCACGCAAAATACACTGCCTCGTTCGCATTTGCGCCTGAATGTGGCTGGACGTTCGCATGGTCCGCATGAAAAAGGTCTTTCGCACGCTGAATGGTGATACTTTCAATTTCGTCAACATTCTGATTGCCGCCGTAATAACGTTTTCCTGGGTAGCCTTCGCTATATTTGTTCGTCAAGACTGATCCCATCGCGCGCAGTACGTCCTCCGAAACGTAATTCTCGCTCGGAATTAGTTCCAGACCCTCACTTTGGCGCTTTTCTTCTTTCTCTATCCAGTCAAAAACCACATCTCGTTTTTTCATGCTTCCTCCACACTTAACTATCCCTAGTATAGCAAGCCTTCTCCTCTTTTACAACATCTATTCACAATCTAAAATAGATATGCTATAATCACTAACATGTCTAAAACTGCGAACCAAGGCGATGAACCAAAAACCTTGAAGCGCACGCTTCACTATTTTTGGCAAGAAATCAAAAAATACAAATGGTATGCGCTTGGTGCGATCATTTCGACACCGATCGTCGTCTTTGTGCGCGCCGTCCTTGGCACGATGATCTTCGCGGACATCATTGAAAAAGTCTCGCTCGGCTTGCCGCTCGAAGATCTCCTCCAGGCGGTGGCAGTCGAATCAATTCTCTACATCGCTCTTTACGCCTTGACGAAAGTCGCTCTCGAAGAACTTCGGCTTTTTTGGACTTGGCGTATGGAAGTTCTTATCATGTACGACCTCGCCAACCAATGTTTCGATACAGTCTCCGCTCAATCGATGCAGTTTCACAGTGATCGCTTTTCTGGCTCTTTAGTGTCTCAGACTAATAAATTCGTGGGTTCGTTTGAACGGTTCTGGGATGTACTTATTTGGGATGCCTGGCCGATGCTTTGCTACATTACGTTTATCATTGTCGTTCTCTGGCAACAAGCTGCGTGGTTTGCTGTCGGCATCGTGGTGCTCGTGGTAGTTTATGCTATTATCTCCGCTCTCACGATGGGGCGCATTGCGCACTTAAACAACGAAGAGGCGGCTGCCTACACGAAACAAACTGGCCAACTCGCCGATTCAATCTCGAATATCATTTCCGTTAAATCTTATGCGCAGGAAAAATTCGAGCAAGCGCGTTTCGCAGGCTTTTCTCGTAAAGTCACTGACGCTAGCAATAATTTTATGCGCGCCACGATCAAGCGCGACATTATGTTTAACTTCGTTCATATCGGCATCACGGCGTTGCTTTTAGCCTTTCTTATTTTTGGTAACGCTTGGCTCGGCATTTCTGTCGCGACCCTTATTCTAATTGTCAACTATGCGAATGGCGTCATGGGTGAACTTTGGAGTATCAACTCCATTTTTAAGAATTTCAACCGCACTTTTGGTGATGCGCACGAAATGACTCTGATCCTTGATACGGTCGACGACGTTGTTGATCTGCCCAATGCTGAACCGCTTGTTCTGCGCCGTGCCGAAGTTGATTTCCGCGATATCACTTTCCAACATGCCGACGCTAAGGCACCGATCTTTGAAGATTTTAACCTAAAGATCAACGATGGCGAGCGAGTTGGCCTAGTCGGCGTTTCTGGCTCCGGCAAAACTACCTTGACGAAGCTACTTTTGCGCTTCGCTGACGTTAGCAAAGGTGAAATTACCATTTCCGGGCAAAATATCAAACACGTCACGCAACAAACCCTCCGTGAAAATATTGCCTATGTTCCGCAAGAGACTTCGCTTTTCCATCGTTCTATCGCTGATAATATCGCCTATGGTAAGCCAGATGCGACGCCTGAGGAAATCAAACGCGCCGCCAGGCTCGCCAATGCTGATGAGTTCATCATGGAACTTCCTGACGGCTATGACACTCTGGTCGGTGAGCGGGGAATTAAGCTTTCTGGCGGTCAGCGTCAGCGCATCGCGATCGCCCGCGCCATCCTGAAAGACGCACCAATTCTCGTTCTCGATGAGGCAACTTCTGCGCTTGACTCCGAATCTGAAGCCTTAATCCAGAGCGCGCTCGAACGCTTGATGAAAGGGCGCACTAGTATCGTCATTGCCCACCGTCTCTCCACGGTTGCCGCGCTTGATCGCATCGTTGTCCTTCAAAACGGTAAAATCGTCGAGCAAGGCCCTCATCATGAGCTACTCGACAATTCCGCAGGCGTTTATCATCATCTTTGGTCGCGCCAATCTGGCGCCTTCATGGAAGAAGAGTAAGTTATTTATTATTCTGCTCGCCTTGGCTCACAATATTAGTCAAAACGATAAAGCCAATAGCGAATCCTGCGATGACCAGCATATTGACTAATACCGGCCAAATTGTTTCGGGATTAAAGTCTTCGATCGCCTGAATTTGATTGTTGGCATCAATGTACCAGTAAGACGGTAAGGCGTGCGCAATCGTTTTGACGGAATCGGGCAACCACTGCAAAGGTACGAATGCTCCACATAGGAAACTGCTCCCTAGCCCCACTACGTTTACGATTCCGTTCAGTGCATTTCGACTTCGTACTAAATTTGCGATCAAGAATGCTAAGCTTGTTACGCAAAAAGCAAAAACCAACGAGTTTAAAATCATCCAGAGCCCATTGAGCGACAACATTGTTTTCCCCACAACTATAAAACTAATTACAACATACATTAACCAAAGCACGAATGCGAACAAACAGTTTGCCAGCAAAAGAACTCGGTTTATTTTCTCGGGGCTCATTCCGCCAACCGCGATTCTTTGCGCGACTTGTGTATTGCGAAAGCTCAGCAAAACTAAACAAATCATAAAAATGCACCCGACTAGCAGCGGATAGTTTAGAAAATTATAATAATATGCCGCACGCGACATCGCCGCCGCGTTTAGTTCTGAAACTAATTCTACTTCGACCTCCTCGCCCAAGGTTTGTTCAATTTGTTGCACCAGCTCCACTTCGTCCGTCGTTATTAAACTGTATGCCCCAGCTACCTCTAAATATCGCGACAAGTTCATTTCCGCGAGGCTTCCGCCATAGTCTCCCGCGCTGCGTATTGCTATTTCCGGTTTTGCGCCTTCTACTAATTTAGCGCCAAACTCAGCCGGGACCTCCATTGCAAAATTCACCTGTTGATAGAATAGCGCATCGTTGAGGCTCTCGTCCGCGTCATCTAGCTCGACCAGCTGATTTTTCTTTGTCATGTAGTCGACCAGGCTTTTCGATAGTAACGATCCAGAATCGTGGTTATTGATATAAATCTTCGGTCGTGATTCCTGGAAGGTCGTTGTTGCCTCGCCCGTCTGTAAACTGAACATACTAAAAACGATTAAGATCATCGTGTAAATAATTAAAACCCCAGCATTCCGTTTCAAAATTTGCAAGAACGCTTTAAAGACTGTCATATTGTTGCTTCCTTAAACTCCAAGTTGTCACCCCGTATAGAATTATCGTCATTCCGCCTAATATTAGTATGTCCCGCCAGAATCGTCCCAGCGTATCATAATAATATAATGTATATAACCCGTCCGTAATCAAGTTTGCTGGGTTAATTTGGTTGATAAGCGGAGCGTTCGCGTCGACCACGTATTTCATTGTGATTCCCATCATCCCCGCTAGAAAACATCCTAGCATTGTGAAAGCAATAATTAATCCAGTTTTAGCATTCTCGCTGATTTTAGCTACGCTTGCTAGTGTCGCTCCGAAGGCTAAACCCGCTAGTGATCCGACTAGCGCCAGTAAAACCACTAGCCCAGTTCGCGCACCATAGTCGACTTTGAGCACAAAAATCGTATATATAAATAACAAGCCCAGCCCGATCAGCTGAACGATATAACTCGCCAAAAGGTTGCTCAGCACTAATTTTGCTTTGGATACTGGACTTACGGCAATTCTCTTTCCACTTGCGCTCATATTTGCTAGCAAATGATTCATCGCGACCATCCCGATCATTCCGCCATATAGGCATGTCATGGCAATTAGCGAATAAAACTCGATCACCACATGATCCACCTTCTCTCCGGATTCATCTTTGAGTTGTGCCGCCGACTCAGCCTTGACTAGCTCGCCAAGCTTGCTCGGATCATTTTTGCCGATCTCTTGCACAATCCGTGCTTGCTCGGCAATTTGCTCGGTCGCTAATTTAATCACGGTTACGTCCGCACTATTTGCTTTCGCATAAACTTTTGGTTTCGCGTCAATGATCTGTATGTGTCCAGCGACTTCGTCGTCCTCGAGTAATTTCCCAGCTTGTTCGCTAGTCTCTGCGTATCTAATCTGGAATACTTGCTCTTCGCCCTCTTCCCCTAAAACTCGGAATGCTTCTTGAAAATATTCCGACTGCGCCCATGCGCTATCATTGACCACGGCCACTTTCGCAGCCGCAAACCGGCCGTTGTCATCAATCTGCGCAAAAGCCAGGCTGAAGAACGTCGCCAAAATCAACGGAAACGCGAAAGTCCAAAAAACCAACGCCCGCTCCCGAAAAATAATTTTCAGCGCATATCGAAAATTATGCCAAAACATTAATCGCGTAGCTCCTTACCAGTCAATTCTAGAAAGACATCATTTAAAGTCGGCCCAACTACTTGTTTGACGGGCTTGTCTTTAACTAGCTTTTTCAGTTCCGCATTTGTTCCGCTCGCGATAATTTTACCGTTATCAAGAATGATAATACGATCGCAAAGTTGCTCGACCTCCTCCATGTAGTGCGAGGTATAAATAATCGTCGCACCACGTTTCTGCAAAGTTTTAATATTGTCGAGGATGCGATTGCGACTTTGCGGGTCGACCGCTACGGTTGGCTCGTCGAGAAAAATCAATTTTGGATCGTGCGCAATTCCGCAGGCGATATTCAATCTCCGCAACAATCCTCCCGAAAGTTGTTTTGGCAAAAACTTCCGATATTTTTCCAATCCAACTAATTTCAAAGCTCGTTCTATGCACTTTGCTCGTTCGTCCTTATCTTCAATGTATAGTCCACAAAAGAAATCAATATTATCGTAAACATTTAACTCGTCAAACACCGCAACGTCCTGGAACACGACGCCAATCTGTCGCTTCAAATCGTAAGCCGTCGGCGACATTTTTTCACCAAAAATCCGAATTTCGCCTTTATTAAATTTCAGTAACGACAGTATGCAATTAATCGTTGTCGACTTACCGCTACCATTCGGCCCGAGTAGTCCCAAAATCTCGCCTTCACGCACCTCAAACGACAAATCATTAACCGCTCGCTTTTCTTTATAAATTTTCGTCAGATGTTTGACCTCAACCACATTTTTCATTTACTCTCGCTTTCATCTTTGCCTTCGCTCACTTCTTGCCCTCGTTGCAGCCACCCGCGTGGTCGGCCTCTCCACATATTATAGCAGACGCCGTCGAAAAAACCGTCCTTTTGTCGGTCCCGATCCAAATTCCCCGCCTCATAGCGGGGAACAGCAATTTTATATCTTCACCTTAGCCTGGCGCAGACGACTCTACTTCTCGTTCCAGCGCTTAATCGCATCAGCGATCACCTTTTTCGCCTCATCGAGTCCTGCAAATTCCTTCACTTCGGTAGAACCAGGTTTTTTGAGGTCTTTGTAGTGATTGAAGTGGAATTCAATCTGCTTAATTAATTGTTTTGGCAAGTCTTCTAGCGTTTGATAGGCGTTACCGTTATTGCGATCATCCTCAACCACGGCGATTATCTTATCATCAACTTCATCACTATCAATGAACTTCATCACGCCGAGCACGCGCGCCTTCGTGTAGATACCGGTCGTTAGCGGCTGATCCGTGATCAAAAGCACGTCTAGCTCATCGCCATCCTCATCGAGTGTCTGCGGAATAAAGCCGTAGTTGCAAGGCTTTGCAAAAGCCATCGGCTCAATTCGGTCCAACATAAAGCAAGCATTTTCGCGATCCCACTCGATTTTATGATTCGAGCCGGTCGGAATCTCGACGACGACATTAATCTCACCGTTCTCATAATCGCCCGGCGTCAAGATTTTATTAAAATCTGCCATAAAAACTCCTTATTTACACCTCGATTATAGCATATGGCGCTTGAATTTGTATTATAATCATTTGCAATGATGAGCGAGGTGTCATGAAATTATATGTCCAAATCCTAAAGTTATTATTCCGCAAGTTTATTCTGCGTCGCAGTAATGGCGTCGTCGTGCGAGACTTTGCCACTAAAATGGGTCTCGTTTATATCAAATTCGCTCAAATTCTTGCCACGCAAAACTTCGGCAACCTTTTTACTGAGGCTGATCGCGTCATCCTGTCGACTGTTTGCGACTCTTGCAACCCGATCCCGTATGCAGAGATCGAGACCGCTCTACGTCGCGAATATGGCGAACGCTTCGAGACAATTTTCCGTTCCATCGATCCAGAACCTGTCGGCTCCGCTTCTATTTCTCAGGTCCATCGTGCTGTTCTCTGCACTGGCGAAGAAGTCGCTGTCAAGGTGCGCCGGCACGATATTGCGCGTGCCTACGAACGCGACCTTCGTCGCATTAAAGCGCTTGTCCATCGCTTCGGCAGACTCTTCCATTTTCAAAATCTCACCGGTGGCGACCGCGCCCTAGATCTCTATCTTTCCTGGATCGAACAAGAGATCGATTTTCACCATGAATGCCAGAATCTCCAGGCCTACCGCGCTTTCGCTGATAACGTCAACGGTCGTGTCCCCGGTACGACCCGCATCCGCGTCCCGCGTCTATATGCTGAGTACTGCACGAACAACGTTATTGTCATGGAATTTGTCCACGCCCCGACTATCAATCAGTTAGAGCTTACCGCGCAGAACAAATCTCGCATCGCCACCGCACTAAACAGCTACCTCAAACTCAGCTTTTGGGCCATGTTTCATGACCAAACGATTGTTTTTCATGGCGATCCGCACTCTGGCAACATTTGTATCGATGACGAAAATAATCTTTGGTTCCTCGACTTAGGCCTAATTTTTACTATGAATGATTCCGACGCGAAAATGTGCCGCCAATTTTTCCTTGCGGCTTACGCCAGAAATGCCGACAAGCTTTACGAAATGCTCGTGGGCTATGGCGACATGGATACCGCCAAAAAATCTGCTTTTTACTGCGATTGCCGACAATATTGCGATGCCGTCAAAACGAAAGACATTACTTGCTATTTTACAGATATGATTACTGTTTGTCTAAAATACGAATTTGTCCCGCCCAATTTTCTGTTTGGTATGGCAAAAGCCTTCCTCTGTCTCAGGGGAATTAGCCACTTTATCGATAATCCTGCCACGGCTCGTGAGCTGCTGCAGGCACAAACTCTAGAATATCTGCTTCGGCGAAGTTTCAATGACTGCCGTAAGATCGCTCATGATGGCCTATGTTTCTTTCCCGAGCTAATCATCGGCTCTATGCAGAATGGTTTTGTTCACACCTTAGCGCAGACCGTCGCCACATGCCAATCGCAGCCACATTTCCGTGCTGCTCTTAATCATTTTGAAGAAATGACCGCCCTCATCAAGCTTAGTCTCTCGCAATAACTTTTGCTTTTTATCTCTAGAACCGATATTTTGTGCTAAAATTGCACCAGTATGTCCACTCAGAAAATGCAGACTGCTAGCAAGCGTCTCCACCAAAAACCTACCGCGTCGCTGAGCAACGAGGCTAACTACTCTTATGATAGCACGCTATATCAAATTTGTCAAGAGGAAAATATCAATTTCCAATTTTTATCGCGTAACTGGGTTAAGCGCCTCGAACGCAATGGTCAGGTTCATTTTATCGTCGGGTTTAAGTTTGATCTAAATTCGGCCGCTGCTAGCCTCGTTGCCGATGATAAATATGCGCTCTTTGAGACTCTCGAATTTGCCCGTGTTCCCGTCATTGATCATGCGATACTCTATGAGCCGACCAACACGGCGAGTCATGCGCTAGGTTGTAATTCGATGCCGTATATCTTAAATTACTTTGAAAAACACCAGCGCGACATCGTGATAAAAGGGAACAATAGCACCGGCGGACGTCAAGTCTATCACGTTACAAGTCCCGACCAAATTCCGCCCGTCTTGATCGAAGTCTTTCACCAAAATTATTCGGCCAGCCTTTGTCCTTTTTATCATATTCGTCACGAGTACCGAGTAATTCTACTCGATGGCGCAGTTCGCCTTGCCTATCGCAAATCTTTATCAGGAGCTCAATCGAATTGGAAATTCAACTTGCAGCAGGGAGCTTGGTCTGAACCCATTTTAGAGCAGCAATATCCAGAGCTCATTGCGCTTGCTAAACGCGCGGTTGCTGCGATTGGATTGCGATTTTGCAGCGTCGACATTATTGAGACTGACGATGGCCAACTGCTCGTTATCGAAATCAACAGCGGCGTCATGATCCAGCGTTACGTCGAACAGCATCCCGACGCTGCCCTTCTCGTGCGCGAAATCTACCATGACGCAATTCGTAAAATGTTCGAAAAGCCCTCTAGCGACAAAAACGTTCCCATGCTATAATCAACCTATCACGGCACTGTGGCGGAGTGGTTACGCAGCGGTCTGCAAAACCGCGTACACCGGTTC
>CAYXZG010000030.1:0-11330 GCA_964469535.1 uncultured Candidatus Saccharibacteria bacterium | reverse complement strand
CCTAAGCACTGGCAACTACCAAGAGCGAAAGCGAATTGGGTGGTGACGAATCCGGAAACCGGGGCTGGACGTTGGGAGGCGGTTTTAGTCAATGATAGCTTATGGGGCCTGCTGAATCACTATGGTTGGACTGGGCCGAATGCTGGGTTTTCATACGGCACCGACGTATGGACAGATGGCACCATTCACTACACTGGGAAGCAAACTCCGTTTTATCTACCATCCTATGGCAACGTGCTCATAAAAGCTGGGCACATGGCGGACCCGAGCGGACGCAGAGGCATGCTCTGGAGCAGCACTCCAGCCACATATGACGGACGACCCACTGGCAATTTCATATGGGGAGAGGTTTGGAATGGCAGCCGTAATCTAATATCCGTTGGAGCACATTATGATCGAGAGGAAGCTCGCTCCCTTCGCTGCCTCACTCAGTAGTAGTATCCTCTAGTAGGTAGATATAATATGATAGACATTTGCTTACCTGCACCCATCTCATCACGAGGCAGTGAAGAAAAACACTCAAACATCATGCTATTGCTTGCTAAAATAAATTTCTTTGTGCTACACTCGCGCCATGATTAGAAAAACCCATCCGTCCCATATCGTCTATGCTTGTTTATTAGGCATTATTTGTGGTATAACTATGTTTTTCTTGCTTGGCCAGGCTCCATTTTCCGGTATAGCCTGGATAATCGTGGCGGTCGCTGCATTACTATTGACAATTAAGCTCTCGTATGCTATCATGATAGTAATGGGCTTTTGCTCGGGTCTATTTTTTGGCAGCTGTCGTATTTCTCCCGAGCTAGCTAGCCTCGACTTCTTCCGCACCCATAGCGGCGAGACCGTGATTCTAAGCGGCACTCTTTCCGAATCGCCCGACACTAGTAGTGGCGGCATGTCAATCCGCCTCAAAGATTTGCATGTTTACACGAATCACGATGACCAAGAGGGAATTTCGCTTTCAGGATCTGCTTATGTGAAATTATCACGCTCTGCCGATCTCGAACGGTCCGACACCATCGTCCTCAAAGGAAAACTCGGTAATGGTTTTGGCACTTTTGCGACCAGCCTCTTTCGGTCAACTGTTCTTTCGATCGAAAGGCCTTCTCCTGGAGATATTTTCGTCAGTTTCAAAAACGCTTTCACCTCTCGTGTCAAAGATTTAATTCCGTCTCCGGCCGTTGATCTCGGGCTTGGCTATCTGATGGGGCTAAAGTCTGGTCTTTCCGAATCGTTCTCCGATATGCTTCAGACCGTTGGTATGACGCATGTTGTTGTCGCTTCTGGCGCACATTTAGCCATTTTGGTCAATGCCGCAAAGAAAATATTTGGTCGTCTGTCAAAGTTTGCCGGTACCTTGGGCGCCCTACTGATGATTATGGCGTTTGCGATGATTGTCGGTTTTACGCCCTCAATGACGCGCGCTGCTCTCGTTGCTACTTTGTCACTTCTTGTTAGTTTTGTTGGCCGTAAATTCACACCCTTACGTCTCATAATACTGGTCGCTGCGCTAACTTTGCTGATCGAACCAACGAATTTTCTTAGTCTTGGCTGGCAACTTTCCTTCGCTTCGTTCTTCGGACTTCTAGTGATTGCTCCGCGCCTCCAAAAGTCGCTTTATGGCGGCAAAGCTCCGCCTTGGCTCGCCTCGATGCTTATCACTAGCCTTGCTACATCACTCGCCTGCGCACCGATTCTCATTTATAATTTTGGCTCACTTTCATTGCTTTCTTTTGTCGCCAATCTGATCGTTCTCCCGACTCTACCTTATGTCATGTTTGCCATGCTTCTCACCGGAATTGCAAGTTTTATTCCATTTATAGCCACTTTTATCGCAACGATCACCAGTTTTCTGCTCAATCTACATATCGGCGTATATACTTTCCTCAGCGAGAAAACTATGTTTATTATTGAATTTTCCGAAAAGAATTGGTACGTTTTCCTACTTTATTTTCCGCTCTGTCTTTTTCTCATCCATCCTTTTCTGAAGTCCTCGCTACGAAAACCTCGTCGTTCGCCTAACTCGGCTTCAAGCTCGGCTCCAGATCCATTATTAAAACCTGTTGCCTATAAGGAGGATAATATGCTATAATATAAAAATGAAAATCAGTTCCGAGGAAGAAATGATCGCATTCGGCGCCAGTTTTGCCAAAAATCTCACGCTCCCGGCCGTCATCGAATTGACTGGTGATGTTGGTACTGGCAAAACGACCTTTACGCGCGGTCTTGCGCAAGGTCTTGGTATCAAAACTCCCGTCACTAGCCCAAGTTTTACGCTCTCTAAGCGCTATGCGTTTTCTAGCCCAGATGGTTTGCCCTGCGAGTTGGTCCATTACGACTTTTACCGCCTCGGTGATCCAGGGATTATGCGCGAGGAACTTACTGAGACTCTGAGCTCTCCCAACTCGCTCGTAGTCGTTGAATGGGGTGGGGAAATAGCTGATCTCTTGCCCGCCACAACGCATCGTTTTACCTTGCGCCTTAACGAAGATGATACGCACGAGATCATAGAAAACTCTCTAGCCTCGGAATCATTATCTCCGAAAGAAAATCCATGAAACTCTACCTCGACACATCTTCCGACGTCTGTCTACTCCGCATCAACGATCAGGAGTATCGTTTTGACTCGAAACACGAACTTGCGGAAAAAATTTTTACCTTCATTCGTCAAGCCCTGACCGAAAATCACGCCGACTGGTCTGATCTCTCAGAAATCACTTTCTTCTCTGGACCAGGCTCGTTTACCGGTTTGCGCATTGGTGCTGCAGTTGTCAATACTCTCGCTGATCAGTTGGACATTCCGCTTTATGATCATCATGGAAAACTTCATAAAA
This sequence comes from uncultured Candidatus Saccharibacteria bacterium, assembly GCA_964469535.1. GTDB lineage: Bacteria > Patescibacteriota > Saccharimonadia > Saccharimonadales > Saccharimonadaceae > Nanosyncoccus. Next base: position 8,496 of record CAYXZG010000030.1, on the reverse strand, counting down.
TCATTCTCCCTGATTATGGTCGTCCTGCCAATATTTCTGCTCCCCGAAAATAACTCTATCTAAAATCAATCCCCTATGCTATACTTAGTACAGAATTTTATTAAGTTATATTTATTTGTTACCCCGCTGGCATAGAGAAAAATGCCAGCACAACAACTAGGAAGGATACGTCCATGAACGTAGTAATCGCAATAATTGCCCTTATCGTCGGCATTGGTGCTGGCGCGGGCGGAATTTTTCTCTATAACAAGAAGAACGAAAACGGTGGCAAGAACAAAGCCGACGACCTCGTTCGCAAAGCCAAAAATGAAGCCTCAGATATCGTTCTCAAAGCAAAGACCGACGCGGCCGACATGGCGACTAAAGCTCAGCAGGAAGAAGCTGAACGGCGCCGTGAATGGAAAAACACCGAGAATCGCCTGAGCGAACGCGAAATAAATCTCGACAACAAACTCGATCAACTCGAAAAAAAGACTGAACGCCTTGCCAAGCAGGAGAAGGAACTCGACGATTTAAAGACGGAAGTTCGCGATATTCGTGATCGCCAACAAGAAAAACTCGAAAAAATCGCTGGCCTTACTAAAGCTGAAGCTCGCGATAAACTTATCCAGATGACCGAGCGCGATATTAAACAGGACCTTGCTGGTCTTGTCGCGAAGGAGCAGAAGGAGATTAAGCACGAAGTTGACGAAGCGGCGCAGGCTATTTTGCTAACTGCGATGGAGCGCATGTCTTCTGAGGTTACTGCTGACCGTACTGTTACCGCCCTTAAACTTCCGGATGACGACATGAAAGGCCGCATTATTGGTAAAGAAGGTCGCAATATTCAAGCTCTTCAACGTGCCACGGGTGTCGATATTATGGTTGATGATACTCCGGGTATGGTCGTACTCTCAAGCTTTGACCCAATCCGTCGCCAAGTTGCTCGTTACGCTCTCGAACGTCTCATGAAAGATGGTCGCATCAACCCCAGTTCAATCGAGGAGGCTGTCGCGAAGGCGGAGCGTGAAATCGAAAAAGAAGTTGTCCGCGCCGGTGAAGATGCGGCCCGCGAAGTCGGGGTTGTCGGTATTCCTCGCGAACTGCTTCACTTGCTTGGTGAACTCAAATTCCGTACGAGCTATGGTCAAAATGTTTTGCTTCATTCTGTCGAGATGGCCCATATTGCCGGTATGATTGCTGAGGAGATCGGCGCAAACAAGCGTGTCGCCAAGACCGCTACTCTTCTACATGACGTCGGCAAGGCGGTCACGCACAAAATCGAAGGCAAGCACGCCGAGATCGGCGCCGAACTTGCCAAAAAATACGGCATGCCGGACGATGTCGTTCACGCGATGGCTGCTCATCACGATGATATTGAGCCAACCACTCCAGAAGCCATTATTGTCAAGATCGTTGATTCACTCTCTGCTGCACGCCCCGGCGCTCGTAATATTTCTGCCGAAAACTTCGCCGAACGCATGCGCGATCTCGAAAATATTGCCACCAGTTTTCCAGGTATCGATAAGGCTTATGCTATCTCCGCCGGCCGCGAAATTCGCGTCATCGTCGAGCCGAAACAAATTGATGACCTCTCCGCGCTCAAGCTCGCTCGCGACATCGCTAATAAGATCGAAGCCACTATGTCCTATCCCGGCGTCATCAAGGTTAATGTGATTCGCGAGACGCGCGCAGTCGAATATGCCAAGTAGAGCCTCTGCCTCGTCCGGCCATACGAACCATTCTGCGTCTGCCACGGATCACAGTCACACCCCTGACCAAACTCCGCTCCGCAAGCACATCTCACACCGCACTTATTTCAAAGCTATTCTGCTTATTGTTATTATTGCTGCGATCGTCGGCTATCTTGCGTTCGACCTCGCCTTCCATGGTCCACTTATGACTTTGCTCATGAACCGCGACCATCTTCTTGAAATCATTCAAAAAGTCGGTCCTCTCGGTCCTATCCTTTATATCATCCTCCAGGTTATCCAAACCGTCGTCGCGCCCATCCCTGGTCAAGTCGTTGGCAGTGTCGGTGGGTTCCTCTTCGGCGGTTGGGGAATCCTTTGGACGACGATTGGCAGCCTGCTCGGCTACTGGATAGTTTTTATGATTTCTCGCCGTTTTGGTCGACCACTTCTCGAAAAAATCTTTAAAAAATCCTCAATCGAGAAGTTTGATTTCATTATCAATGCTAAAGCCGCTTCACTCATCATCTTTGCGATTTTTCTTTTGCCCGGTTTTCCAGACGATATCGTTTGCTACATTGCTGGCCTAACGCAGCTCTCCATCAAACGTCTCATGGTGATTTCGGTGTTAGGGCGCCTTCCTACGATCATCTTGACCAACTTTCTTGGCGCCGGCATCAGCGATAATCTTCCGCTCGTAGCCGCTATCTCGGTTATATCAGTTTTAATTCTTGGCCTCGCCACCTGGAAACGCGAAAAAATCATCGCTTTCTTGAAGGGTGGCGAAAATAGCCACGACGATCGCAATGTTCCGTCTTCCAGCGTGAATAAGGATGAAGAATAAGCAAAATATCTATCATATATATCTACCTACTAGAGGGTACTACTACTGAGTGAGGCAGCGAAGAGATTGGCCATTACCGCGACCAGTCGTAGTGGCAGCGGTGCCAAACAGATTGCCACTATTGTCATATACGATCCCCATAAACCCTGGGCGATCCTGGGGTGATGCAGGGTATGGAATACTTCTTGACCAGTAGAAAGCAAATACTCCGGGTCTGTCAATAAGCCAGTTAGTGTAAGACGTCGTTATATAGCTAGTACGCGTAAGATGAAACGGGTTCAAGAGAACGCTATAATCAACCTCTTCACTTGCCCAGGTTGTGTATCCGATTCCGCCATTATCGTTTCTTGCGTATGTCCAGCCATAGCTATTCAGCAGTTTGTAAAAAGTTCTGTTTTCTGCAGTTGCTAATGCGTCATTATTTGTCGTTACTTTTGGTAGTTGCCAGTGCTTGGGTTTCTAGTTCATTAAATCAATTAAACCTTTAACTGCAATGAAAACTTTGTGGCTAAAATAACTAGAATTTGTTTAATTAAAGCAATTTTTGATTGGTTTTACAGAGAGAAAGCTTAGTCCAACTTGTAAAGACTTTACAAGTTCAAAGCTTTTGTTCCATCTGTCCTAAGCACTGGCAACTACCAAGAGCAGTATTAAACGAAGACAAAGTTGCGGTAGCGGCAAGTAAAACGTTCTATGCTTTATTCAATAGTTATGGCTGGACATATAATATTAGCAATTCTAATGGAGGCTATGGACGCGAAGAGTGGACTAATGATGGTACTGATTTTAGCATTAAACTTAACCCCTTCTTTCTCAATGCGACCGAATTAGTTGACCTCGTACACGGAACATTACGTAACCATGGCATGAGTGGTGCGCTATGGAATGGCACTGCCAAGAACGTGGTCAATGCGCAGGGGCAGCTTTGCGGAGTTTACTATTTAGCATTTGGCAGTGATGGATACAGCCGATACTTCGGAACAGCTCGCAGTGACTATAATCGCATGAATCCTACTCCTCTTCGCTGCCTCACTCAGTAGTAGTACCCTCTAGTAGGTAGATATAATATGATAGATCTTGAAAACCTAGTACCGAAAAATCTCAGGTATTTCCATCAATCCCTGGAAATTCACTTTGTCTTCCATCTCTTTCATTCGCATATATCTTGCGTCGGCGCTCTTCGCCAACTGGTTCGCCTCATCAATACTCATCGTAACGACCTCAATCCTTTCGCCAGCATCTAACTGCTGAGTCGTTTTATTGACCAAACCCGTTGCTAAAAACGTATAAACTAGCCAATCAATCTTATTGAACGGCTGCTGGACTTGGATTAATTTCCAATTCCGAAATGTCAGCCCCGTCTCTTCGAGCATCTCACGCTTTGCTGCTTCAAGCTCGTCATTATCCTCCGGGTCCACCCGCCCTCCTGGGTAATCATAAAAACAATCCTTGCGCGGTTGTTCTTGCTTTGTAATGACGAGTTGTGGTTGTGTCGCGTCGACTCCGAGCGTATGTGCTTCTTCTGGAGTTAAAATCGCAATAATCTTCACCGTATCCGGACGTCGCAGCATCTCAAAAGTTTCGTAACTTCCATCAAACATTTTTTGCGGCCACTGAAACACTTCATAAATCTCCCCCCGGAAGACCATTTTTGCCTCCGTCGGTATCACTTTTACCCACTCTGGTATACACTTTCTCATAGCCCCATTTTAACATATAATAGGGGAATAATAATTTGAGGAGTTTTTATGGCAACTACGCCTGCGCAAAAAGATCACATTATCTCTTACCTTGAGCCACTTGGAGATATTGTTGTCCGTCCGATGATGGGAGAATATCTGGTTTATTTTAACGGTGTCTATTTTGCCAACATCTGTGATGGCGCACTGCTGCTTAAGTCGACCTCTACTAACCAATCCTACAACTTGCCCGCAGTCTTACCCTATGCCGGTGCGAAGCGCAATATGCTGCGCGTTGATAAGCTTGATGAACCAGATTTTCTACGTCGCCTCATTTCCGATACTATATCCGGTCTGCCTAAGCCTAAGGCTATTTGATCGTCTCGAGCCAATCTTCGATTTGCGTATCTGTAGGATTCGAAGAGAAGCGATGACCTTCAAGCCACTTTCCTCCATTTGCCATCTCCTCGAGTAGTTTGCCGCTTTCTCCGAGCCCCGACGAAGTCGAAGTGCAGAATGGAATTACAGTTTTGCCAGTAAAGTCATTCGTCTCTTCCTTTGGGATTTGGTAAACCCCAAAGCCGAGAATTGGCATTTCGACCCCGTTGTTTAATTTAACGTATTCCATTTCGTCCTTTCTTGACTTAATATTTCTGAGGAGTTACTATGATTATATAGTCCGTGAGTAACTCCCGGTCAATATTTTTTGGAGACATATGAAGCCAAATCTCAGTTCACTCTCAAAACTCTACACCATGAAGCAAGTTTGCGACAAAACTTCTTTGAGTTATGATACGTTGAAGTTCTATTGTAATGTTGGTCTAGTGCCGAATGTAAAACGTAACCAGCGCAATCATCGCGTTTTTGACGATCATGACATTGCGTGGATTAACAGCCTCCAATGCCTCAAAGGTTGCAATATGAGTATCAGCGAAATGAAGTATTATATCGACCTTTGTCAAATTGGTCAAAGCACTATACCTGAGCGTCAGGCCATTCTCGCTGCGAAGCTCCTTGAGCTCCAAGCCCAGATTGACGCGCTCCGGGCGAGTATCTCGTACATCCATCATAAACAACAGTTTTATGAAGACGTACTCGCCGGCAAGAGGGAACATTACAGCAATTTGATCAAAGACTAATGTCTTTTGTGAAGCCGACCTCGCGCGCAAACGCCTCATCGTGCGTCGCTAGCAGAATTGCTCCGCGATAATTCTTCAGCGCATTTTCGATATTTTCTTGCGCGCGGATGTCCAGATGATTTGTTATCTCATCGAGGATTACTAAATCCAGCGGTTCCAAAATCAGTTTCAAAATCGCTAGTTTAGTCATTTGTCCGCGTGACAACTCTTTTATTGGCTTAATCATTTCTTGTGGGGCAAAATCCATTGTCGTTGCGGCATGATAGACTTCGGTTTTGTCGCAATCTTCACTTTGTTCCAAAAAACTTTTTTCCAAGTCGAACCCAACCACATCTTGAGAGACGTATCCGATTTTTATTCCTGGCGCCAGCCATGCCTCGCCGTCGTCAGCTGCCATATTGCCCAATACGATTTGGAACAAAGTGCTTTTTCCGCTCCCATTCCTCCCCGTTACGCGCACTCGCTCGCCCGTTCTTACTTCAAAATTCAAATCACCAAACAATTTCTTACTCCCAAAACTTTTTGATAACGCCTTTACTTCTAGAATCTTTTTGTTATGGTTAGTTTCTACTTTTGCTTCCGCTAAATAAGTTTTTCGTTCTTGCGGTTTAGTTATTTCGCAAATTTGTTCCAGTTTACTTTGCGTCGTCCGAATCATTCTTCCCGCACTGTTTTGCGCAGCCATTCTCTGGCCGTTGTATCGTAATCGTGACTCATCAGTAATTTTATTGTAATTGCGACGATTGCTCTTGTGCGCTCGGTCCTTCGCAACTTTTAGCTGTCGTTCTAGTTTTTTCTTCGTTTGCTGGTGCCGTTCGTAGGCTTGTAGTTGTTCATGGTCTCTTTGCACTCGGTACGCACAAAATTTTTCATAACCTCCCAAAAACTCTTCCGCCTCGCCATCATGTAAATAAATTATTCTCTCAGCCACTTGCGCTAAGAAATCTCGGTCATGGCTCACTACTAAAACTAACCCTTGATAATTGCTCAAGTTTCGTAATAACCAGTCCTTACTCTCCTGGTCCAAATTATTTGTTGGCTCGTCAAGCAACAAAACCTCAGGATTCTGTCGGAACAGCGCCGCTAATCTGATTTGCGTTCTTTCTCCGCCTGATTTATTTTGCAAATCATCTTGCGTTTGTCGTAAGAATCCTACTCTTCCGTTGTGCTTTATGCTTCCGGTATCCGGTTCTAGGTCGCCGGCAATTAGTTTTAGTAACGTTGTTTTTCCGGCTCCATTGTCGCCGATTATTCCCACAATTTCTGGTTTTGAGCACGACAAATTCAAATTCGCAAATAACGGATTTCCTCGATACGTAAAACTCAGATTAAAAATTTGTAACACGAAACCTCTTTAACTCTTCTCTATCCTTATTATATATCATAGCAGAGTCCGAATATCGAATGTAGCTTTAACGGAATTCCAGTGAAATCGTGCTATACTAATCATATTAACAGCATATCATGAAAGAACTCTATATCATCACAGGCGCAAACGGTTTTCTTGGCAATAATATTGTACGCGCTCTCAATCGAAAACCGAATTGTCAAGTTAGAGCCTTAGTATCATCAATGAATCGAGCTGACACCCTAAAGGAACTGGATTGTGAAATCTTTGAAGGAGATGTTACAAAACCAGAGACCTTAACGGACATTTTTAGTGTGCCCCATGATGTAAAAGTTTACGTTATCCATTGCGCTGCGATTGTCTACATTAAGTCAAAACCCAGTCCTGCCGTATACCGTGTCAATGTCTTAGGCACTAAGCACATAGTAGAAAAAACTTTAGAAATTGACGCCAAATTGGTTTATGTTAATAGTGTCCATGCTATACCGGAGTTGCCACACGGCGAAGTAATGCGCGAGATTACGGATTTTGACCCCGCGAAGGTAGAAGGTATCTATGCCAAATCAAAAGCTGAGGCAGCACGCTACGTTTTAGAGACCGTTCAGGCGCGCGGGCTTGACGCTTGTATTGTACATCCGTCTGGCATCATCGGCCCGTATGATTTTAAAACCAGTCATCTTACGCAGCTAATTATTGACACTGCGACTGGTCGTCTCAAAGCCGGCGTAAAAGGTGGCTATGATTTTGTAGATGTGCGAGATGTGGTGGCGGGCATCCTTAGTGCTTGCGCCCGTGGCAAAGCGGGTGAATGTTATATTCTCTCTGGTCATTACTTTACGGTGCCAGAATTATTACAAATGATTGCGCACGCGACTGGGCGTAAGCCAATCACAACTTTTCTGCCTCTTTGGCTCGCAAAATTGACTGCACCGCTCTCAGAAGTTTATTATTCTCTCAAAAAACAACCGCCGCTTTATACAAAATATTCACTCTACACGCTCGAATCAAATGCGAATTTCTCCCATGCCAAAGCTGATCGAGAACTAGGGTATACGACCCGTGCGCCGCAAACAACCATCGACGACACCGTAGAGTGGCTGAAGCAAACCGGACGAATTTAAGACGGTAAATGTTTCAGCAGTTGCGCCCAAAACCGTAGTCAGTGGACAGAACGTTGACAAATATCGGCGCATCTAGTATTGTATGGACAAATGAGTGGCTATGTTTACATCCTGACGAATCCAAGCTTTAAGGATAACTGGGTGAAAATTGGCAAGAGCTCTCGTCCCGTCGATGTGCGTTCTAAAGAGCTTGACAATACAGCAGTTCCATTGCCTTTTGAAATCTACGCTGTTATGGAAACAAGCAAATAGTGCAGAAAACTATCTTACTTCAAACTAACAATAACGGTGATTCTATTACCACAAATTTCAAGTTTTGCGCCATACGACTTCATCAAAGCGTAAAACCAGTATATACTAGAAGTAGCACATTAAGGAGATGATTGCATGCGAGTCAGTTGTAGCGCGGCGAGAAGCCCCTACGAAGATCAACTCATCGAGAGGATCAAAATCTTAGGTCTCAAGCCAATCGTTACGCCGATCCTTGTCCGCGCGGTTTATGAAGGCGCAGACAGAGCACTCGGAGAAAAGCTGATTGATCTGTTTGAACATGAACCCGAGCATGACATCTATGTCGACGCAAATTCCATCTAGCAACTTATAACTCCCCGGCCAGAAGCGCCGGGGAATCTTTTCTTCTCACTGGTCGGGGCTACCAGGATCGAACTGGCGACCTCACGCCCCCCAGGCGTGCG
>CAYXZG010000029.1:0-11592 GCA_964469535.1 uncultured Candidatus Saccharibacteria bacterium | reverse complement strand
CATAGCCTTTATAGGCTTTCTAATAAAATTGTTGGAAAAAGAGTTGACAGATCATGTTTTTGGCAGAGTGGACTTTTTCTTAATCCTAACTTAGGCGACTTGAACACATCACATTGTCCAGTTTGGTTTCTATTTTACTTATACTTTTACAAATCACTACTGGACACACTTTTGTTGTATATAGAATCCCTTAGTCTCCTTTTAGCATCGTTTCCCGGCTGGCGCGGGTCCGGAGCACGGGAGCGAAAGCGATTCGCTCCGGAGAGCGCCACCGGATGATAAAAGGAGACTAAGGGATTCAACAAACGACAAAGACAGGGCATCCGAATGTGTTCATAAAAGTATAAGGTAAAATAGAAACCATGGAAGTAAAATGGGTTCATCAGTTTAGAGAGAATCAGTAAGGCTCAATTTCCAAACATTGTGAGTTTAATTCTTCGGTGCAAAGGAAACAACCTACCTAATCACAAACCCTTTTTCTATAATCTCCAGCCCTTTCTCCGGCTCATCACGCAACGTCACCAAAAAATTGAAGACGCCAATCCCATCCAAAAAAGGCGCCTTTTCAGCAATCTTTTGCGCACTCCATCCTTGCACCTTGACGCCTCCCCACTGTTTATAAGTCCGTTTGTCCAGCCACTCCTCAAATTCATCTTTGATATCATCATACTTCGTCACCGTTTTTGTCAACATCCTCTCGACAGTCTCCGAAGTAACTTGTTTTTCCTCTTTGAGATATTTATGAATCTTTTTGTCCATCCTGTTCCCTCTTCTTTCCGCCTATACTTACTTTAAGCCTTCGTTTCGTTTTCTTCATACCATCACCGTGTCGTTCCTGGAATCGCATGGTATACTGTCCCTTACATAGCAACCCCATACAAAACGCCTCCGCTTCTACCAATTGACTAACATAAGCAAAATAATTCGTTTCTGGCCTTACATATTGTCTATTATTATATCGATACAATTCTGCAAGTTCTTCTTCCTCATCATTCAATTCTTCGCCAGCGTCGGATCTTTCATCTAGTTCATATTGCCAAGCGTGCCAAACTTCGTGCGCTAACAGTTCAACACTTCGTGTCGTATTTCCCGGTTCCCACAGATCCTTATTCATGCGTAAAAGCGACACATTCTGCGAAGCGGACTCTCTCGCCTGCTTATCTGCATACACCAAATCAGCCTCACTATACAGCCCCACTCCATCCTGTGCCATTTCCTCACCCGCCGTATACACCAGTTTTATTGGCCCTTTCACCCCAAATTTCTTCATGAAAAATCGCATCACCATTCCCTCCGCTTCCTGATATTGCTCTGGACTCTTGCACTTTTTAAACAGTTCAAAAATCGCATTATAGTCCTCTGGACGAATCGCTTCCGCTTTTTTCTTCATTCGTTCATGCAATGCCTGTCCATCAACCTCTTCAAACACTTGTTTATACAGTTCCCGCTCGTGTTTTTCATGCTCCTTAAGACTCTGCGCAATCTCTCGTTGTCGTTCCCGCCAAAACGACGTCTTCCATCTTTTCTTTCCGTCCAATCTCTCCGCAACTGCTTCCTTTCCAAATCCAATCCCTACCGCTCGCCCCCCAACTAACGCATCCAAAAATTCATCTCCATCCGCCTCCGCGACCACCGCTCCGAGCACATGTTTCCCAAATTCTATTTCTTCTACCGTCGGCTCTGGCATTAGTGCATCAAAACTCGGCTCATCTATCACTTCATCCCCCAAAATCAGCGCCACTTCGCCTTGTTTTATCGTCGGACGCCCTGACTTTATTAGTCTCCCTTCCCCGTCCACAAGATCTTTCGCCAATATCCATTCGTCTCGCTCCGCCAATTCACCAGTATCCAGCGCCGTTTCGTATTCCTCTTTCGGTATCACCACATAAAAACGCATATTATCCCGCTGTTCCGGCGTATATCCAGCCTTCACGATCTCCCGTGCCGCGCCTAATAGATCTCCCGGCCTCACTTCCGCCTTTAGCGCCTCCTCACGCAAAAACTCTCGATATGCCTCCGGATGCTCTCCTTGCGCCCGCCCGATCGCCTGGAGCACCGTCTCATTAAACCTTCGCTCCCCCATCTCTCGCGAAACTTTCCCCGCTAAACTCCTTTGCGACTGCATGCGCTCCCCTTCCGCCGCCGCAAGCAATTCTTTCTGCGCTGCCGCCATCGCTTCTGTCACCGCATGTTCTTCATCCAGCGTCGCCCGTTCATCCGCCACAATCATTTTAAACGCGTCATCATCAAGCACCACGCCCTCGACCGGATCGGGCTTCCTGCCCCTACTCGCGACCGTTGCTATCTCCCCCAATTTCTGCGCAACCACCCTACCCAGCCCGCCTTTCTTCTCTCCATCCTCACGCACTTCATCCTTCTCACCACGGCTAACCGGCTCTCCTCTCCGGAAAGCCTCTAAAACCTCGAAATCCGTCAGCCCCTCTTCTCCCACTCGCTCTGAAGGCATAGTTACTCTTGGCGTCTCGTTCATGCTTACATTATATCATAAACATTTTATCATTTTCTTCTTTTCGCCACGCCCCACAAACCGCCTTTTCTCTTCCCATCATTCCGCTTTCATCAGCTTCCATTTTCCCCAATTTCACCTCTTTACAATCCCAAATAAATCAAGTATAATGAGGCAAAGTATTATCAACTGTATTATTTTGAGGAAAATTTAATGCCGATTATTAAATCTGCGAAGAAAGCCGCGCGCCAGACTGAGAAGCGCACTGCCCACAATCAACAAATCAAAAAAGACATCAAGACTGCCCTAAAAACTTTTCGCGACAATCCCGTTGCGGAAAACATGGCAAAAATCCAATCCGAATACGACAAGGCTGTCAAAAAAGGTCTTATGAAGAAAAATACCGCTTCCCGTCGCAAAGCTAACCTCGCTAAGATCGCCAAAGCCGCCAAAAACGCCGCATAGCGTACTTCAAACGACCTATCTTAGTAAACGTGAACGCCGCTCTCCCAAGTGGCGTTTCTTATCATCATTATATTTTACTCGCCCTTGCCAGAAACCCTTTAATTAAAAGCCATGGCTCGATTTGGCTAGTTTTCATCTGCAAATCGACCTTCGCCAGCTCTTTTAGCAATCTTCGTTCCCTCGCCTTCCCGCCCGACATTTCATACTTTTTTAACGACTGCGTCACTAAAAGACCAAAAAACATATACGGATCCTGTTCATTCTCAATTTTCTCAATGTCCCTGACCGCTCTCGCTCCGTCTCGCATTGCCGTATCAAGTATCCCGAACACCAAATTCGCTTCTGGCTTACGCCGCATCGCGCATTCGTTCATCTCTACGTTCGCCGCTTTTAGCCATTTGTACGTCGCCGACCGCTTATCTATCTTCTCTTCCCAAATCACAACCTCATGCTCCGTCGTTGCGTATTCCGGAATCTTTTCCCAAACCCCAGCATTCTCACCCAAATTCTTCAGCAAAATTCTCCGTTTTCCCGTCTCAAATAGTGACGCACCCTGAAACACGCTCGGCAAATCTCCTTCCGTCAAACTCTCCCCCTCAAAAACCTCATAATCCACCCCCAGAATGTCTCGAATTTTCTCCTCCGCTTCTATTCGATTTTCCCCATAAAAAATCCTAAGCATCCGTCGCCTCACCCTTATTTTTCGTCTTTTTCTTCAATTTCGGCTCCTTCTGGCACTTTGGGCAATAATGCGTCCCACGCCCCGCCACGCGCGTCTTTAAAATCTTCTCCCCACACCTACGGCATTCCTTCCCCTCCCGACGAAACACCTGTGCAAAGTTTTCCAAATAGCTCCCTGTCGTCCCGTCTGGCTTTACATACGTCGCCATCGTCGACCCACCCGAATCAATCGACGCCAGCATCACACTTCTTGCCCCTTCTAGAATAAGCCCTACCTGTTCCTCACTCAAATCGCCCGCCTTCGTCGCTGGATGCACGCCTGCATAAAAAAGTGATTCATCTGCATAAATATTCCCCAACCCCGCGATCACTTTCTGATCCAAAAGTACCGCCTTGATCGGCGCCTTCGTATGTCTCTGACACTGCCTGAACAATTCTTTTACACTCATCTCCCACGGCTCCTTTGCTAACTCTCGAATAAATTTTTCTTCCTCTACCTTCTCTGTTGGCAGCACCTTTACAAACCCAAATTTTCTCTGGTCATTAAAATACAACGCCCCATCCTCAAACAAAAAAGTTACTCGCGTCTGCTTGTTCGGTAATTCATCCATAAAATTTTTACTCGGATGACCCGCCGCAAACTGATGCGCCATCAACTCATCATATTCCGCTTGCGTTTCGCAATGAAGCGCCCTCACCCCCTCACCAAACGATGCATCACGCCAAATTAGCTGTCCAGTCATCCTCAAATGAATCATCACCGTCTTACCGTTACTAAGCCCTAATAGTAACGCTTTCCCTCGACGTTCGATCTTCTCTACCATTGTATCGACCACCTCAGATTCATCTCCATGAAAAGCCTTACGCGTCGTCGAATCAACATCCACCTGAACAATTTTTTTCTTCAAAATCAACGGCTCCAGCCCCCGCCTAATCGTCTCTACCTCTGGTAACTCTGGCATAATACCCCTATTTTATCACAACTCGCATTTATCTATCATATTATATCTACCTACTAGAGGATACTACTACTGAGTGAGGCAGCGAAGAGACATGCCAATGCTGCGTCCGGAGTTATCAACTGTGACTGGATTAACATGATCATCACGTAGAGTCATGTTATATGCAAATAGGTATCCGTGTTGCGTTGCTTCTTCATTGGCGGGGTAGGCCGAGGCTTGCCAATGGTATCCATTGTAACTGTATGCTAAACCTACATCTGTCGATGGCGTATCCTTTATGCGCACATAGCCAGAACGAGGATAATAGAATGGAGTTAGCTCGCTAAGATAGGTAATTTCTTCATTTGTCCAAATGATTGGTCCATAAGATCGTCCTGCGACGGTTTCCCAACCATATTGTGTTAGCAAATTGTAATAACTGCCTTCTATATGGACTAGTGTGGTATTTTGCCATTCATATTTGGCTCTTGGTAGTTGCCAGTGCTTAGGGCAGATGGAGCAAATCTTTTTGAACTTGTAAAGCCTTTACAAGTTGGACTACGTTTTCTCTCTGTAAAACCAGCTAGATTATGTGTTAATTAAGCAAAGTAGCCAATCAAGCACTGGCAACTACCAAGAGCAATGGTCGAGTGGGTTACCACTGGTGAAGAAGGCACGAATGAAGGATATTGGAAATTCGTCGTAGTCGACGATGGTGTATACAAGCTTTGGAATCAATATGGCTGGCCTGGACCGAATGATAAAACAACTAGCGGGCCAATCAAATGGAGTAATGGGCAGGCCCAGTATCACGGCGAGTTAAGTCCATTCTACTACGTATTGGCCGGGAGGGTAGAAATGCGTAGTAACCCACGGCTTTTTGGCCTAGGTTTAGTTGAGAACTTATGGAGCAGTACGGCAGCTCCTGGTTCAAAGGCAACTGGACAAGGATCACTTGCTATTAGCATAACTGGCGCAAATTATCAAAGCCTAGATCCTGGTTATGGTTGGGGACGTGCCCCTGGTTACTCTCTTCGCTGCCTCACTCAGTAGTAGTATCCTCTAGTAGGTAGATATATATGATAGATATTCTGCCTTTGTTGTATATAGAATCCCTTAGTCTCCTTTTAGCATCGTTTCCCGGCTGGCGCGGGTCCGGAGCACGGGAGCGAAAGCGATTCGCTCCGGAGAGCGCCACCGGATGATAAAAGGAGACTAAGGGGTTCACTAAACTACCAAGGCAGGGCGTCGGAGTGGGCTTATAGAACTCCCCAATTCTCTCCCACCGTCACATCCACCTTCAGCTTTACCGGTAGCTCCGGCGCCACTTTCTCCATCTCTTGCCTCAAAATTTTACTCACCTCACTTTCCATCCCCAGTTCACACTCCACGATCACCGAATCATGCACCTGTACAATCATGTCCGCCCCTTCAGGCAAGCTCTCATCAACCTTAATCATCGCCCGCTTCATCAAATCCGCCTCCGTCCCCTGAATCGGCATATTCTGCGCCGCCCGCTCAGCGCCCGTTCGCACAATGAAATTACTCGACAAAACATCTGGCGTAGGCCGTCTCCTGCCAAACAAAGTTTCAACATACCCTCGTTCTCGTGCCTGTACTAATAAATTATCCAAATATTTTTTTACAGGTTTACGCAGTTCAAAATAGTGTTCAATAAATTTCTTCGCCTCGTAATACTCCATGTCCGCCGCCTCTGCCAATCCTCGTACGCTCATACCATACAGAATCCCGAAGTTTATCACCTTCGCCGCCCGCCGTTGCGCCTTCGTCACTTCCTCCATTGGCACCCCGAACGCCTCACTCGCCGTTTTTGTATGAATATCCGTATCATTATTAAAATCTTCAATCAACGTTTCATCGTTCGCTAACGCCGCCGCCAGCCTCAGCTCAAACTGTGAATAATCCGCACTCACCAGTACCTTCCCCGGCGCCGCAATAAATCCTTCTCGAATACGCTTCCCCACCTCCGTCCGCACCGGAATATTCTGTAAATTCGGATTCGTCGAAGATAATCTCCCTGTCGCCGTCACGTTCTGATTAAAAGTCGTATGGATCCTACCCGCCGCATCCGCCAGCTCCGGCAACGGCGCGATGTATGTCGACAACATCTTCGCCGCCTCGCGGTACTCCTTGATCGCCGGAATGATCTCATGCTGACTCTCCAGCTTGTCCAACTCCTTCACCCCCGTCGAATATCCTCTCGCCGTCTTTTTTATTCCCTTCGTCGGCAAACCAAGATAACCAAACAGCACTTCCGATAGTTGCACCGGCGAATTCAAATTAAATTCCTTCCCCGCCATCTGCCAGATTTTTTGTTCAATCGCCCGCACCTCGCCCGTGAACTCTTCCTTCAGCTCCTCGAAATACGGCCGATCGATCAGCATCCCCACCTTCTCCATCTTATATAATACTGGTATTAGCGGCAAATCAAACTGAACCAATATTTTATACAAACCTGGCTCACCCCCAAACTCCGCCTTTTGGCGTTCATATTCCGCTCCTTCATCGCCAAATTCCGTCCCCCTCTCCAACGGCGACAGCAAGAACCTTCCCTGCCCTAAATCCCAAAATTTCCCGCCCGCAAGAATTTTCTCCGCTACTTGCTCGCTCTTATGCATTAAACTTTTCACATCCCAAGACACTAAAGTTCCATCCTCTAAATATTTCGGTACTTCTAAGGTCTGCTGTCCGAACCCTCCAAAATTATTCTCCGTGGCGTGAGTCTTCTTCGTTGCTTGCCCTACCGCCTTCACCTGCCTTTCCCCTTTTTGTGACTCCCCGCTCGCCTTTTCCGCTTCTCCCTTTCCCCATTCCCGCAAAAACTTCCCCACTAATGTCCGAAATTCCAACTTCTTCAATGCCGCCACCGTTCGATCCGTGTCCACTACAAAATCTGGCAAATCGTCCAATTCCACCGGCGCATCTGTCATAATTTTCGCCAATTCGTATGACATAAACGCGCTCTCTCGTCCTTCTTCTAACTTCTTCTGCGTCGAACCACCAATTTCCCCAACATGTTCATAAATCCCCTCGAGTGAACCGTATTCGTTCAACAGCTTAACCGCCGTTTTCTCCCCCACTCCTGGCACACCAGGGATATTGTCCGATGCATCGCCTTTGAGCGATTTCAAATCCAAAAATTGCGTCTTCCGAATTCCGTATTTCTTTTCTACCGCCGACACATCCAGCTCTTCTAGTTTTGAAAACCCTTTCAGAATCCGATACATTCGCGTGTTTTCATCTACAATCTGTAACATATCCAGATCCGACGACACAATAAAAGTCTCCCAATCGCCCTCCTCGTCCGCTTCTCTTGCCAAAGTTCCAATAATATCGTCCGCCTCATAATCGTCGCACTCAACGAACCCCCATCCCAACGCCAGAATCAACTCCTTCAAATACGGAATCTGCGCATAAAAATCCTCACCCGGTTTTACCCGCCCCGCTTTATATTCTGCAAAAATCTTCTTTCGCTTCGATATCGAAGTTTTCGAGTCCCACGCCACCACTACTTTCGTCGGCTTTAACTGTCGCACAATCTCCATCGCGATCGCCGCAAATCCATAAATCCCCCCAGTCGGCGTACCGTCACTTGTCGAAAGCGCCCCCATCGCATAATAACCCCGGTAAAACACCGATTTTCCGTCAATAATTACAAGCCGCTTCATCTTTTCATTATAGCATATCCCAGCTATCACTGTCACAACCCAAATCACCCACCATTTTGTGCTATAATAAACCATAACATGACTACTACAAAAGAACCTCAGATCCTTGCCATCGTCGGTATGAGTGGCAGCGGCAAATCCGTCGCCATTGATTATCTCACCGAACGAGGCATCCCTAAAGTTTACTTTGGCGGTATGATTTATCAAGAAATGCAAAAACGCGGCATCGAACGCACTCCTGACGGTACGAGCGAAAAACAGTTCCGCGAAATGATCCGTGCCACCGAAGGCCAAGATTGGGTCGTACGCCAAGCCATTACCGAAGTTAAAGATCTTATCGCCGCCGGTCAAAAACGTATTGTCCTCGATGGAGTCTATTCTTGGACCGAATACAAAATTCTCAAGCACGAATTTCCTGGTTATCTAACTTTTATAGCTATTGTCGCGCCAAAACAACTCCGCTATAGCCGCGTCGCCCAGCGCCCCGACCGCCCCTTTGACGCAAAGGCTATTCGCGAGCGCGACATTAGTGAAATCGAGAACCTCGAGAAAGGCGGGCCTATCGCCGCAGCAGATTTCTATATCCTCAACGATGGTTCCATTGACCACCTCTATTCTGAACTCCGCTCTATCCTTAACACAATCGCTTTCTAATAAGCCCAACACGCAAAATTTGCCCTTCGCTGCCTCACTCAGTAGTAGTATCCTCTAGTAGGTAGATATATATGATAGATATTTTGCCTACTTACGGGTTAGTCCGGCGCCTTCGCGCCGGACTTCTCTCATCGTCTGTTCTTTACCCTTCTCTCTCCTCCCAGACTCCGCTTTCTTTCTCCTCTCACTTCTCTCTCCCTCTTCCTTCCGCTTCTCGTCTTCCTCCATCCCTCTTCCCCTAGGTTCTATAAAACCATCCTGCTATGTAGTATGGACAAAGGGACAAGACTCCACAAAATACCTAAAGCCGTACAACTTTCAAATATTCCTCACACTTACATATCTCTATTTTACGCACGTTGATCAAGCGTTCATATTCCCCTTCCGCTTGTATCCCTACTGTACTCGCCGACGCGAACTCGATCAAATCCCCTTCCGTGTCCTCCGACGTCACGCCAGCCCCCACACTCTTTAGCCCAAATGCCACCATCCCCCCAAACCCTCCCAGCCTCTGTGTCGAGCTCTTGAATTTCCGCTCTTTTCGCCCGCAGTCCGCACTCTTCATTATCTTTGCCATTCTCGGACCATTCATCGCCAAATAATCCGTCGTCTTCATCGGCAGCGCATCTCCATTTTTATTCACCCCACGCCCTCCCTCCGCTGCCGCTGGCAAAAAATCACGCTTCCGGTTACGCAAATACCACTTCACTGCCTTCGCCAAAGAAAACCACACTCCATGTTCATGCGTCTTTAAGCTTTCTCGCACTTTCGGCTCATCAAAAATCTGCGTCGCCTCCGCCAACATCCCCAACGTTACGTAACATGGTGCATATCTCCACACCACATCATCCACCTTCACTCTTAGCGGAAACAACCGCTCAACCTCACCCTGTCCATATTTTTCTACTATCTCTCCCACTTTCGACTTCCGATTCGCGCCAAGCGCCGTTGCGATATCATTGAAATTCCCATATGCTAGCGCGCCCAATACCACATCTTTCCCTGATTTCAAAACGCCATTCGCCGCAATCGCCGCCGTACCGTCCCCCCCCGCCGTAATTACCAAATCCCCATCACCGAGCAACATCGCCAAACGATCTACATTCTCCGTAAAACTTGATCCCCGCACCTCAAACTTAGCCACCATCCACCCTGATAGTCCTCGTACCTCATCCAGCACTTCTCTCCGTACTCGATCCGCATGAGACGATTCTGGATTATAGACGACAAATACCCTTCGCAACATCCTCTTCTACTACCAACGCGCTCTCACTACTTTCCGTTTTAGCTGGGCACAATTTTTCCCTTAACTCTCCATTGTTCAATTTCACCCCTCCCGGAATCAGCCAGTTTAGCAGCGTCGACATTAGCGCCCACGCAATCAACCCAACCACAATCTCGATCAAGCGTGTTTTTGCTTTCGCAACTTGCGCCATATCGTCTCGCGCCGTCATATATAACACGCCCGCGATAATCACACCGACCACCGCCGCCGCCCCCAAACCATACACCAAAATACTCAAAACTAACTCTAGAATATCCGCTACACACCAATCAGCCGGCAGAATACTCGTCGTTACCGCCAAAACCTGCCCTACCTGTCCTAACATCATCGCTCTTTCTCCCTATTTCAAATACCCATGCAGCTTTTTCGTCTGCTTATGCTTCCTTAGCTTCGACAACGCCTTCGCCTCAATCTGACGAATACGCTCCCTCGTCACCGAAAACTCGTTCCCTACTTCCTCAAGCGTATGCGATCTTCCACCCCCAATCCCGAAACGCAGCCGAATAATTTTTTGCTCCCTCTCCGACAACGTCGTCAAAATTTCTGCGATCTGCTCCTTTAGGATCTGATTCGCCGTCGCGTCTTCCGGTGAGTCCCGCTCTGAATCCTCCACAAAATCCCCCAGCACTGACTCTTCATCATCACCGTCCCTCCCCACCGACGCATCTAGTGACGCAATATCTTGCTTGATCCGCATCACATATTCAATCTTATCAACTTCCATCCCCATTGCCTCGGCAATCTCCTCGTTCGTCGGCTCCCGATTCAATTCCTGCGTCAATCTACGCGTCGTTCTGAGCACCTTATTGATCGTCTCCACCATATGTACTGGGATTCTAATCGTCCTCGCCTGGTCCGCAATCGCCCGCGTAATCGCCTGACGAATCCACCATGTCGCATACGTCGAAAACTTAAATCCTTTCTCCGGGTCAAATTTCTCCACCGCCCGCAGCAAGCCAGTATTCCCCTCCTGAATCAAATCCAAAAAATCCAAACCCCGCCCGCCGTATCGCTTCGCAATCGAAACCACAAGCCGCATATTCGCCTCAGCGAGTTTATCCTTCGCCTTTTTATCGCCTTTAACCGCCCGGTTTGCCAACTCCAGTTCTTCTTCCTGACTTAGCAACGGAATTTTTCCAATCTCTCGCAAATACATTCGTACCGAATCGTCCGCAAACGCGTCAACATTGTCCGCTGTAATTGCCAATTCTTCATCCGACAGTTCGTCTTCAGTCGCTAAATCATCCAAACCCGGCTCGCCATCTTGATCAAATGGCGTGCTTTTATTTTTTAAGATCTCATCTTCATCATTATCCATTACAACACATTATACTCAATATCCCCTAAAAAGCAACTAATAATCGACCACCAGACTGAGGTCTGGTGGTTTTGGGCTCGCCGGCCATGCCG
>CAYXZG010000028.1:0-12084 GCA_964469535.1 uncultured Candidatus Saccharibacteria bacterium | reverse complement strand
CAATGACCTTACGAATGTGAATCGTACGCTCTAGCCAACTGAGCTAAGGGACCCACCATAAATGTAAAATGCTTTTGCTCATAGACTTAACTTTTGTGCCTTTCGCGTACTCTGGCCAGCTGAGCTAAAGAACCGTAGTCTAAGTTTCTTATGTATGCTATAATAGCACAGAATATGTTAGATTTCCAGAAGTTTGAACAAGAAAAAGCTGAAATTGAGGATTTTTTGGCGCAGCTGGAGGCTTATGCAGCGCCGGATTTTGCGGAGAAGTCGAGACGTTTGGCGGAAATCAACGCGATTTTAACTTTGGCGCATGACATAGAACGGGCTGAAAGGAATTTGGCGGAGGCGAAGAAGCTGCAGGATGATCCGGATTTGGGCGAATTGGCACGGGGGGATATTGAAAATCTGACGAAAAAAGTGGCAGATCTGAAGGACGAGCTGGAAGAAAAATTGATGCCGCACGATCCAGCGGACGATAAGCCGGCGATCATGGAAATTCGTGCGGGGGCGGGGGGTGATGAGGCGTCGTTGTTTGCGGCGGAACTATATCGGATGTACGTGCGATATGCGGAGCGGCACAAACTAAAAGTGGAGCTTTTGAGCCAGAATGAAAATGAAGCTGGCGGGATGAAAGAAGTGATTTTGCGAATATACGGAGAAAAGCCGTATGGGCAATTGAAGTTTGAGGGCGGGGTGCATCGCGTGCAGCGGGTGCCGGTGACGGAGTCGCAGGGGCGAATTCATACTTCGACGGCGACGGTGGCGGTACTGCCGGAGGCGGCGGAGTCGGATATCGAGATTAAGCCGGAGGATCTGAGAATTGATATTTATCGTTCGGGCGGACATGGCGGGCAAGGTGTGAATACGACGGATTCGGCGGTGAGAATTACGCATTTGCCGACGGGTTTGGTTGTGGCAATGCAAGATGAACGTTCGCAACAACAGAACCGCGTGAAGGCGATGGCAGTGTTGCGTTCGCGTTTGATTGAGCGTCAGAAGCAGGAAGAAATGAAAGCGGCGAGCGACGCGCGTAAGAGTTTGATTGGGTCGGGCGATCGGAGCGAGAAGATCCGAACCTATAATTTTCCGCAAGATCGAATTACGGATCACCGAGTGCATTATTCGCGTTCCAATATTTCGGCGGCGATGGATGGCGATATTGATGATGTAATTAAAGAATTGATTGCGGCGGAACGCAAATTGGGCGATTCATGAATGTTGAAGCTTGGTTAAAAAAAGCAAAAGAACAGGTCGACAATCTAGACGCAGAGCTAATTGCGGTGAAGGCTTTTGCGCCGTTACGGACTGATCGAAGCTGGTTGGTCGCACATGGTGATCAAAAATTGACAAAAATCCAGCTAAAACATGCAGAAAAGTTTTTGCAAAAGCGGCGACAAGGGGTGCCGCTAGCTTATGTTTTGGGCGAAAAGGAATTTTATGGACGAACTTTCTATGTGACGCCGGATGTTTTGATTCCCCGTCCAGAGACGGAAGGATTGATTGACTTAATCAAAGAATTGGATTTGCCGAAGAAGCCGCGATTTTTGGAGGTGGGGACGGGGAGTGGCTGCATCGCGATTACGCTGGCATTGGAGTATCCACAGTCGTACGTCCTAGCGACGGATGTGAGCTTGCGGGCACTGGACGTGGCGAGGGATAATGATTTTATTTTTGAGGGTCGAGTCGAGTATCGGCAATCGAACATGCTGCGGGATTTGGATTTTTGGTGTGAGGATGGAGAGGATCTTACGCCGGATTTGGGGGCGGATTTGCCGGAATTGGGACTGCTCGATGAGCTCCTGGACGATCAGCTAGATAATTCGCCGGGAGAGAACGATGATTCGGCGACGATGCGGAGTTTTGACGTCGTGGTGGCGAATTTGCCGTATGTGAATAAAGATTGGAGTTGGGTGGATGAGCAGGCACTCAAATATGAACCGAAGAATGCACTATATGCGAAGGCGAATAATGGACTTTCGCTCTATAAGCGGTTGTTTAAGGAACTTTGCGCGCTGGATGCGCGGTATGTGGTTGTCGAGGCGGATCCGTGTCAGCATGAAGATTTGGTGAAATTGGCGCAGTGGCGAGGGTGGGTGCATGTAAAGACAGAGGGGTATGGGCTAGTGTTTGAGACGAGATTTATGTATTGGTGGGATTATCGGGAACAGAAATTGATTCATAAAACGAAAGAGGAAGAGAAGGATTTTGGACTGTGCCGGAGCTTCGAAGGCTTTACTGATCAAGAACTGCGAGCGCGGAGTGAACCGCGCATCAAAACGGAGAAGTGGTTTCGATAAATATGACTCCCCAGATCGCTCTGGGAAGTTTGAAACTTGAGATTAATTAGTAGAGGAGTTGGCGCGGTAAGTGCCGAGCGTGAGATTCAGGGTATGCTCGCTACCGTTGCGCAGGACGGTAAGTTGGACGGTGTTGCCCGGGATGAATTCGCCGATGATGGTCGAGACGGAACCATTTTTGCCAACTTCAAGGCCATTGATTTTAGTAATAATATCGCCATCCTTGAGGCCAGCTTGGGCGCCAGGACCATCGGTGACGATGGCGGAAGTTTGGCGTGGGGCATAAAGGTAGGCGCCAGAGGTGACGGGGAGATCATAGGTTGCGGCAACGTCAGGAGTGACGTCGATATAATAGACGCCGAGATAGGCGCGGTCGGTCGATCCGTTTTCAATAATGTTTTTAAGCATACCTTTGACGCTGGAAATTGGAATTGCAAAACCAATACCGTCGGCGTCAGAACTGGTCGCGGTGTTGATACCGATGACCTCACCAGCAGCGTTGACGAGTGGGCCGCCAGAGTTGCCGGCGTTGATAGCGGCGTCGGTTTGGATCATGTCCTTGAGGAGTTCGCTGGTCGAGTAGTCACTAGCGTAGGCCGTGAGAGAGCGGTTAGTGCCGGAGATGATGCCGGAAGTGATAGTGTTTTGATACTGGCCGAGTGCATTGCCGATCGCGATGACCTGTTGTCCGGCAGAAATGGTTTTTGAGTCGCCGAGGGTGACGGTGGGAAGATCCTTAGCGTCGGGGATCTTAAGGAAGGCGACATCGTTAAGGGGATCGGTGCCAACGAGGGTGACTTTGTCGTAAGTGGTGCCGTCGTCGAGGATAACACTGATAGTGCGAGCGCCGTCGATGACATGTTTGTTGGTCAAGACGTAGCCGTCTCCCGAGACGATCATGCCGGTGCCAGCGGAAGTGGAAGTTTCGTTTTGACCAAACCAACCAGTTGTGCGGGTCTCAGTGACAATTGAGACGACTCCGGGGGCGACTTTGGCGGCGACGTCAGCGATCGAGCCCTCAGTGAAATTAAGTGAGTTGCCATCATTGCCGTAAGAAAAAGTGATGGGGGCGTCGTCGGCAGTAAGATTGATGATTGAGATCGTGAGGGCGCTGATTGAGGTGAGTGCGGTTAAGACCAGTAAAGTAATAATAGTGATTTTAAAGCCGAGGTTGGACGAAGGCTTCTGTGTCGTGGGAACGACAAGGTTAGAGTTTGCTTGATGATTTTGGTTCATAGAACTCCTAGTGAATATTAAAACGTGGTTGACTAAAGCTAATCAACAGGATTGTAATAACAATGAGACTAAAAACGACCGGCAATGCGATTTCGCGGATTTTGAGTTTGCCGTTGTGTTTGGCGAGGTTGAGGTAAACTTGAAAATAGGCAAAAGCAAGTAAGGTAAGAACGATTGCGAGCTGGGAGGCGCAAAGGCCGGTTGTACCAAAAGTATAAATAATGAGCCAACCATAAGAAAGCCAAGAAATTTCGGCACAAAAGAGGCCAACAACGAGAGAAATATAAAGATAATTATGGTGGTCATTTTGGACCAGGACATGGTGGGAGACGGCAAAACCGATAATAAACTCGGCAAGGACGAGGACGATTGAATCTGTGACAGCAGCGAAGACCGTGGCGGTCGTAGTGCCGATAAACATGGCAATGAGGGCTTGGACGATAGTGGAGTTGAGCGAGGAGCGAGGTTTGATGAAGATGAGCCAGATTGTATAGGCCGCCATAATAACGAAATGGACGGGAAGAAAAGTTTTGCCGGCGGCATAGGCAAGCAAGACAAAGCTGACGCCGACAATAAAATCGACGAGGCTAGAGCGAATATTAAGCCACCAATAGCGATGATTGACGGCGAAAATTCGCCATTTGGAGACGATAATTAAGATAAGACCAATGGCGCAGTTATTCGTGATGACGGTGGCGCCGATCGAGACGACGGCGAGGAGAAGATTTAAAATGACATGTAAAAAAGAACTGAGAGCGTTGCGACTTTTGCGGATGAAAATGTAATCGGCCATGGAATTATTATAACAAAAGTTTGGGCATTTTGATGGCTGGTTTTTAAAAAGTTCATGATTTTTATGTTAAAATAGAGAAATGGAACAGTCAAAACCGGGTTTTTTGAAAAAACATCCTTTAATCAAAGATCTTTTGAGTTTAGCGGTGTTCGTGGTGGCAATTATCTTAGGTACGATGTGGCTGAATGCTTATGTTTTTCGGTCTTATAATGTGGTTGGATCGAGCATGGCGAATACGTTACACAATAACGATCGGGTGATTGTGAACCGTATGCCGGTGACTTGGGCGCATTTTTTGGGTCAAGAGTATGTGCCGGAGCGTGGACAGGTGATTGTGTTTGCGAATGGCGAGGCGACGGGTCCTTTGACTTGTGGGGCGCCAGCGGGCATGACGGATCAATATATTATTAAGCGTGTGATTGCTTTTCCAGGAGAACGCGTGACGGTAAAGGATGGCGTGCTGATGGTTTATAACGATGAACATCCGGAAGGATTTTCTCCTGACGAAGAGACGTACGTAGATGAGAATAATGGACCGAAGAAATATTCTTCGGGTGAAGTGGACATGGTGGTGCCGAAGGGTGAGCTGTTTGTAGCGGGAGATAATCGTGAAGGTTCGCATTCGTTTGATTCACGTTCGGGGTTGGGGACGATTCCCTATTGTCGGATTATCGGCCCGGTGGCGTTACGCATTTATCCATTTGATGGCTTTAGGAAGTTCTAGAACGAGCCATGAATAGAAACATTTGGGCGGAGTTGCCGCATGGCTTTACGGTTTTAGCACCGATGGAAGGGGTGACGGATAGTATTTTTCGACAGGTGATCGCACGGGCTGGTCGGCCGGATCTGTTTTTTACGGAATTTACAAATGTTTCGAGCTTCGCGTCGGAGAAAGGCCGGTTTAACGCTTTAGAGCGGCTTGAGGTAACCCCAACGGACGCGCCGATCATTGCGCAGATTTGGGGCAAGAATCCGGAACATTTTGCACAGTTGGCAGCTGAGCTAGAGGAATTGGGGTTTGCGGGGCTGGATCTCAATATGGGCTGTCCGGACCGACATGTAAATGCAGCGGGCGGTGGCGCAGCGATGATTCGGACGCCGGATCTAGCGGTAGAGTGCCTGCGCGAAGCGAAAACGGCGACGAATTTGCCGGTTTCGGTGAAAACACGGTTAGGTTACACGTATGTCGAGGAATTTCGGGAGTGGTTGCCGGTTTTGATAAGAGAAGGGATTGCGGCGCTGACGGTGCATCTTCGGACGCGTAAGGAAATGTCGAAAGTGCCGGCGCATTATGAGCTAATTCCTGAAATTGTCAAATTGAGAGACGAACTAGCGCCAGAGACGAAATTAGTGATCAACGGAGATGTTAAGGATTTACGTCAATGCCGTGAACTGGCGGCGCAGTTCCCTGGGGTGGACGGATATATGATTGGGCGGGGTGTGTTTGAAAATCCGTATTGTTTTACGGAACACGAAGCGACGCAGGAAGAATTGATAGGGCTGTTCGAATATCAGTTGGATCTTTTCGACGCGAAAGATGCGGAACACTGTGCGAAGCAGGCGGAAAAAATGCGTCAAGATCTGGACTTTGCGCTAAAGATGGACGGTAGGGTGCGGAGCTTGGCGTTTGAACCCTTAAAACATTATTTTAAAATCTATGTGAAAGGATTTGCGGGAGCGGCGGAGCTAAGGGCGGAAATGATGGAATGCCACACGACGGATGAGGTAAGGCGGGTGCTGGAACGAAAAATCCCCCGGCCGTGACGGTCGGGGGCGTGGGGATTGATTAACGGCGGCAGTCGGGATGCGCTTCGCGCTCTTTGATGAGCTTGCGGCGGAGGGCGATTTCGTATTCAAAATCGCCCAGGCGGAGCTCGTTTTCGGCGTCGCGGAGGGCAGCCTGGGATTCTTCGATAGTGCGCTGGAGATCGCTGCGTTGAGCTTCGAGGACAGCGATTTGGTATGCCAGTTCAGGGATAGGAAGACGCTTGAGGCGGTTGTAGGAGTCGGGGGCCTGGGCGTGCTCGGCGCAGGTGCGGTATTGCTTGGAGGCGTCCTTCGCAAGTTCGATGATAACCCAGCCATACAATATACCTATTGCGATGAAAGTAAAACGGAAGAAGGTTTTCTTCTGGGCCGTGGCGGTTACGTTGACTATGGCGAAGGAGACCATGGCGCCGAGGGCGATGATGAAGATAATACAGCGGAGGGCTTGCCAAAAATCGGCGTATTGACGCCATTTGCGGGAGAAGCGACGGATAAGGTCCATAATTTCAATCCTTTCTAAAGTACTACTTTGAGGGTCGATACCTCCATTATAGCATATGTTTTTTAAAAAGTCAATAGTTTTTTGTAAAAATTTGATTTTTTGTGCAATTTGCTGGTATTTCAGATGGGTTTGGAAAGGCTTTGGCCAAGAGATGAGAGATTGGGGTTGAAAATGCCCCGACCGGTACGGTCGGGGCAGCGCGAATTAGATGACGCATTAGAGGACGACTTTTTCGATGGCGCCATAACGGCCGAGTTCGAGAAGGCGGTTGCCCCAGGGTTTGACGGGAAAAGAGCCGAGACTGAAGGAATAGACGAGGCCGTGATGACCGGTCTGGTATGTCTCGGCGGTATAATCCTCGCGGAGTTCCATGATTTGATCGTAAAGTTTAGTGGAAGTGCGGTCGGGGAAGTCGGAAGTGTCGAGCCGGAAGTATTTGTAGCGATCGAGTCGGCGGGCGTAGGCGATGGTGTCGCAGAGGATTTGGTGGCCGAAACCTTTTCCACGGTAGGTCGGCAGGACGCCAAACCAATCCATCCAGATCGATTCTCCGTCATCATAGCCCTTTTCGTCAGGGTCGTAGTAGTAAAGACCGGTGAGGCCAATGAGTTCTCCGAGGGGATCTTGGGCGGAACGATAGTAGACCAGCCAGTTAGCGTTAGCGTCGTCGACTGCGTCAGCTTTTGCGATATAATCGCGGTCAACGGGATTTTGGGGCCAGATCAGATTTTGAATTTGGAGCGCACGATGAAGGTTTTGGGGGTTGATACGGACGTAGGTAAGCTGCAGAGACATTTGGTACCTCCTCGGAAAGATAGACTTGGATTTAATGGGCGGTGGCGAATTTGACGATGTCGACGCGTACGTCGCCAGCTGCGGTGTGACGGAAGGTGGCGCGGACGTTTTCTTTACGTTTGCGAAGATTGATGGTCGCGGTCGGGATCGGGACGAAATGATCGGAATCGGGCATGGATAAGGACAGATCGTAGGTCTCATAATGACGTAATAAGTGCCCGAAAAGACACTGTTGGAGCGGGAAACGTGTAGGGGCGCTGAGTTTGACGCGGAGGGTGTAGGGGCGATAATGATCGTTCGGGATGGTAATAAGGTCATCAAAAGTGGAGCCGGGGTAGCGCAGAAAGAGTTTGAGCCAATCGGGCGAGAGCTGGAGCATCGTGAGATAGCGGGCGGTGCGACTGCCGAGAATGAGATCGAGATAGGCATCTTGGAGGTCGATGTTAGGAGTAGCGTCGGCGATGCGCTCGATGTGATCGGTCGCAAAAGTTGCGCCATAATCAAGGGCGCGAAGCAAGATGTGCCGGGAATGACGATCGCGCGGGCTGGGCTGGAAATCGTGAGCCGATCCGAAACAGGGCGGCTGGTTGATGGAAATAATGAAACATCCGTCAGAATCGAGCGTACGCTCGTGGCTTTCAACAAAGAACATAGAACCCTCACTTTCTCAAACACGAAATGGTAAAGAACTAGCGTAGCGCTAGAGAATGGATATAGTTTACCATAATAGAGAATGTTTCGCAACAGCCGATCGGCGACAAGGGGAAAACCGGATAGTTCTTTAGCGATTTTAGATTGTGATGGCGCTGTCGTGATTACTCTAATTGTCGCGATTTTTCTCGCGGTCGTCTCGATCGCTACGGAAGGAGAAGAAAATAGGAGTGCCGACGAAAGGATAGACTTCACGAATTTTGCGTTCCAAAAAACGTTTCCAAGACCAATGGAGGAGCTCAAGATCACGGCCATGGACGACGAACCAGGGCGGGCAGACGTCGGTTTGGACGATGTATTTTGGCTTGGGTTTGGTATTTTTCAGGCCGGCGGGGAGATGTTCGACGATGGCTTCGGTGAGAATTTTGTTGAGTTCGGAGGTTTTGATTTCTTGGTGGCGAGTGGCGTCGATTTCGGTAGCAAGTTCGAAAAGCTTGGTGACGTTTTGGCCGGTAGCAGAGCTGGTGATCAAGACGGGTGCGTACGGCAAGAAGTTAAAGTCGCGTTCGAGCTCGTCAAGAATGTGATCTGTGTCGTCGACGAGGTCGGCTTTAGTGAGAACGACGATGATTCCCTTGCCGGCTTCGATAATTTGACCAGCGAGAGATTGGTCAAGTTTGGAATGAGGTTCAGTCGCATCGACGAGTAGGGCACAGACATCGGATTCTTCGATCGCGGCGAGCGTGCGGAGGGCGGAGAATTTTTCGATGCCGACTTCGCGTTTGCCGGGCTTGCGCAGGCCGGCGGTATCGAGGATTTCGAGAGTGCGGCCGTGAAAGCGGACCTCGACACGATTAACGTCGCGCGTGGTTCCCTGACGAGAACTGACGAGTGCTTGCTGTTTTTGGCCGAGAGCGTTAAAAAGGCTGGATTTGCCGACGTTAGGACGACCGATTAAAGCGAGTTTAAGCGAATTCGAGGCGACCAGCGGCCAGTTCTTTTCCTTTTCGAAACCCGCTTCGTCGTCGCCCGTCGTTACGGGGACTCCTCGCTTCGCTCGCTCCTCGTTAGTCGCGAAGAGTTTCGGCAAGGAAAAAGAGCTGTCGCTGGTCGCCGGCAATTCCTTAAAGATTGCGGTTTTGAGGTCTTTGATTCCCTGGCCAGTGGTGGCAGAGACGCGGAAAGTAGCGTCGGGTTTGATGCCGAGACGTAAAAATTCTGCGTCGGGAAGACTGTCGCCGAGATCGGATTTGTTGAGGAGGAGGAAAACGGGCTTTTTTGATTTGAGGGCGGATTTGGCGATTTGTTTGTCCTTATCGTTGGGGTACTTAGATGAGTCGAGGGCGAGCAAGATAAGATCGGCACTTTCGATGGCGTCGGCGATTTGGTCTTGGATCCCCGCTTCAAAATCGTCGTTAGGATCTTTGAGGCCGGCGGTATCAATAAGGAGGAAGCGATCGTTGATGCGAGCCACGACGTTGTCGCGTGTCGTTCCCTCTTCGCGAGCGACGATAGCAATGTTCTTGTGTGCAAAACGATTCAACAAACTGGATTTACCAGCATTGGTCTGGCCGATGAGCGCAACAATGGGAAGTTTTTTCATGTTGGGTATAGTATAGCATAAAATAATATTTTTGAGATGAGGACCGTATCTTTTCATTATAGCACACATTTTCTAAAAAGTCAATAGAAAAAGGCGAAAATAGCGATTTTGGCGGGTTTTTAAGATAGGCATAAGCACTTTTATTTCGGGGATGGGTGTGATATAGTGATTGTAATGGGCAAAATTGTAGTAAAAGATCAGCCGTCGAAGGAATCAGGGGATGGGGTTTTTGACGAGGCAAAAAAACAAGATCAAAACGACCAAAAAGAGCAAAGAATTGTGCTGAAAACGGTAGAACTGGGCGGTGCGGCCGAGAAAAAGACGGAGAAAAGGATAGAAAAGACGCCAGAAAAAGTAGAAAAAGCAGAAAAGAAAGAGAAACTTGAGACGACGATTGCCGTGTCGGAGGGGGGTGCGAAAGCGGAAGAAGGTATAAAATCTGCGGAAACGGCGAAAAAGCAGAAGTCGACGGTGGCGCTAGGGAGCGAGCTGGTTTTGGCATCGACGGTTAAGCCGGCGGTGACGGCGATTGCGGTGCAGGATGGAAAAACGGGCGGCACTGGAGAGAGCGCTGAGAAGCCGCAGGCCATGAAAACAGCGAAGATGGCGAAGGGTGCTGCTAGCGCCAAGTCGATGTCGGGCATGGTTGCGGATGGGGCATCAAAAGAAGGGCTGCATGAAGAAGTGCGCGCAAAGGCCGAAATAAAACAGAACGGTCGGAAGGTTGAGGACGAGTCGGAGGAAGACTTAGCAGCGAAAACGCCAAGAAATTCGAAGTGCAAGTCGGCGCTCATCGGTGTGGCGGTGGCGATTGCGGTGGCGATTGTGGGTTTTGCGGGAATTGCGCTTTTTACGCGGACGCCGGTCGAGAATTGTGTAGTGCAGTTTGAATCGAACGGGGGGACGCATGTGAATAGTACGGAAGTGGTGTGTGGCGCGCAAATTTCACGACCGGAAGATCCGGTTAAAGAAGGGTTTGACTTTAAGGGATGGAAGCTGGAAGGAGCGGATTTTCGGTTTAATAATGATACCGTTGATGAAAATATTGTTCTAGTTGCGCAATGGGAGGCGCAGGCGGGGGTTGAGTTCGTGACGGTGAAATTTGACTCGGATGGAGGTTCGGCGGTACGCGAAACGCAGGTCAAGCGGGGCGGAATGTTGGCGAGTTTGCCGGTGGTACCGACGAAAGATGGATATGTGTTCGAGGGGTGGTATGATGGCGAAGCGGAGTTTGACCCGCTCCAAAAGATCAACGAAGATTTGACTCTAAAGGCACACTGGTCGAAAGCACCAGAATCGACTAACAACGGCGGACCGAACAATCAGCAAAATCAAGGTAATCATAATAGTAGTCGTCCGTCTTCCCCGGGTTCTAATAATGAACCGGCAAGTCCGATTGTTTGTAGCTACAAGACGAGAGATGAAGTGGCGGCGATGAATATTGTTGTTGGCGATCGAGCTACGTTGCTTCCGTATCAGGGTTTCACATCGTTGTCGAATTGCCAGATTGCGTATAAGGTCGGAAATAGTAGTATCGCGAAATTGGAGACGGCAACACTCGAAGGCCTAAAAGCGGGTGTGACGGAAGTATCGATTTGCGTTTCGGAGATTGCAGACAATAAAGAATTACAGTGTGTGAAGATTCCGCTTACCGTGACGGAAAAAGTGCCAGAAGCGACACGGGTGACGGGGGTAGAGTTGAATAGTACGGCGATAACGCTAAATGTTCAGGCAAGCCGAAGACTGGAAGCCATGGTGTCGCCGGAGAATGCGACGAACAAAACGGTGAATTGGTCGAGCTCGAACCGGTCGGTGGCGATAGTATCGAGCGAGGGGGTCGTACAGGCGGTCGGTGTGGGCACGGCGACAATTACGGTGACAACGGTGGATGGCAATTTCCAGGTAAGTTGTCGGGTGACGGTCGTTGACCCGACTCCGCCAGAGCCGACCCCCGTACACGTAACGGGTGTGGAACTTAACTTGACTGAGATGAAGTTTGATGAGAGTACGCAGCCAGTCGGCAATTTGATAGCGACAGTAAATCCGACGGACGCCGATAATAAAGCAGTGACTTGGGCGAGTTCGGACCCTGCGGTGGCCACTGTGAGCGAGAGTGGGGCAGTCCAGGCCGTCGGAAACGGCACGGCGACGATTACGGTGACAACGGTGGACGGTAATTTCCAGGCAAGTTGTACGGTGATTGTGTCTGGTTTTTCGTCAGGAGGATCGGGGTCGGGGTCGAACGGCGGCTCGTCGTCGGGTTCTTCGTCGGGAACAATTCCGGAAACTCCGGGCGAAGGTGGATCGGGCGATTAGTTTGGGTACTCTGACCCAAAAAGAAGATATTCACAGGCTAGATAAAATATGGTACAATGAATTCAGAGGTTCCGTCGTCTAGTGGTCTAGGACGTCTGGTTCTCATCCAGAAAATCGCGGG
>CAYXZG010000027.1:0-12405 GCA_964469535.1 uncultured Candidatus Saccharibacteria bacterium | reverse complement strand
CCGGCATGGCCGGCGAGCCCAAAACCACCAGACCTCAGTCTGGTGGTCGATTATTCCATCCATGTAGAGAGAATAAAGAAGGCTCAATTTCCAAACATTGTGAGTTTAATTCTTCAGTGCAATGGAAGTCTGTGGTGTGGCCTTCGCTGCCTCGTGGAAGCTCTAACCCATAAGTAAGCAAAATATCTATCATAGTATATCTACCCACTAGAGGATACTACTGAGTGAGGCAGCGAAGGGAGAGGCCATTGCGGTCGGGGCCGGCGATCCAAAAATGGCTGGCTGGATAGAAAATTGGTCCTTGTACGCCAGAAGCTACGGTGTCACGGCTGCTTTTTTGTGGTCCGGCGGAACTAGTGATGGTGGATTCGTGGCCAGGGTCGCGGAGGTAGGGAGTAGCGACGCGTCCGGTTAGAACTTGATAGAATGGGTCGGTGGTTAGATTGTATTCTATGCCGTCAGAACTCCATGTCGTCGGGCCGCTTTCTGTATTTTCTGTGATGGCCCAATTATATTGGTTGATTAATGCCCAGTAACTGTTCTCGACTAAGACGGGTTCGTTATAGCCAGCCCCAGTCTCTTGGTCGGGAATCACCCAATTTACTTTCGCGCTTGGTAGTTGCCAGTGCCCTAGGCAGATGAAGGCTGGAGGCAGGATGGGCGGAAATTTAGTTGACGATAGGGGGAATTAGGTGTTAAAATGGTGGGGAAGTGTA
The DNA here is from genome assembly GCA_964469535.1 of uncultured Candidatus Saccharibacteria bacterium. Classification (GTDB taxonomy): domain Bacteria; phylum Patescibacteriota; class Saccharimonadia; order Saccharimonadales; family Saccharimonadaceae; genus Nanosyncoccus. The sequence goes on along the minus strand of CAYXZG010000027.1, from coordinate 11,689 downwards.
TGGCGCGGACACTGACGATAGAATGGCAATGCGGCAGTGGTGCGTAAAAGTAAAAAATAAAAATATTAAAAGTGTAGATAGGAGACGAGATGAACGAGACACTGAATATGGGTTCGGGAGGGGAAGTAAAACCGGGCGGTGGACAGGTTGGTGAACAGAGTGGGAGCCAGCCGGTGGATTGGGAAGCAGCCATGGCGGGCTTAAAAATGGAAGATGGGGGAGGGCTGAGCCTGGGTGAGGTCGCGGAAAAGATGCAGACGACGTCGGATGAGGCAGGAGAGACTGAAATGACAGAAGAAGTGGGAATACCGGAAGAGGTAATGCCGACAGAGCCGCAGGTAGCGGCGGTGAATATGAGCCCAGAAAAGTCGGGTGAGGATACGAGCGGGGATTCGGATAAAGGATTGAACCAGCTGAACACATATTTTGATCAAGTTCTGGCGGGTAAAGAACCGGAGGGTGCGCTCGGGATTATGAATTCGGAAACTGTGGTGGTGAAGGGCGAGGAGCCAGCGGTCGGGAGCTGGGAGAAGACGGAAAGCATTGAAAAGGGGATGTCAGAAAAAGAGAAAGAGATTGAAGAAATCGACCAGAAATTGATGAAGACGATTTATGGCGGAGTGATGGCGGAGCTGCGGAAAATGGAGCAATTGCCAAAATTGACGTCGGAGCAAATACAACAGCGGGAGACTTTGTTAGTCGGGAAAGAGATGTTTGATAAAGTCGAATATAGGCTGCAAAACGGCATGGGCAGTGTTGGCAAGGTTGAAGAAATGCTGCGAGAGATCATAGGTGAGGACAAATTCTTAGCGATGAGGGAAATTGATCAAACTCGTCAAAAGATGCGTCAGCAGCAGGTCGCGATCGAAGAAGTTTGGGCGAACCAATACGGGTTTAAGCGGGAAGGTCTGATGAAGGCTGTACCGAATCCGGAGCAAAAGATCGAAGAAAAAGATGCGGAAGGCAAGATGAACAGTCAAGACGGAAAGGCAGCGGGGACTTTGCCGTCAGACATTTTGGATTAAGTTTGGGCTAAGAAAGGCGGAGTTTTTCTTGGAGTGCGAGCATTTCTGAGTCGGAGAGTTTGAAGCGGTCCTTGAAAAGGTTGGTGTCGGTCAGGGGGAGAAGGTGGACGTGGGCGTGGGGGACATCGACGCCGACGACTTTGATCATCATGCGTTCACCGAGGACATCTTCGTAGTGACGGGCGAGTTTTTTGACGGTTGACATGACGGCGGCGTAATCAGCATCATCGAGGTCGTAGATTTTGTCAACTTCGACTTTGGGGACGATGAGAGTATGGCCAGGGGCTTCGGGGGCGATATCAAGAAAGGCGTAGGTACGGTCGTCTTCATAGATTTTGTAGCTAGGGATTTCGCCCTGGATGATTTTGGTGAAAATTGTGCTCATGAAATAACTCCTTTGAGATATTGTATCATAGAACAGTGCGTTGTCGGTTTGTTGCGGAGAGTGGTGGTTTCTAAGCGCTTTTGCGCTGGTGATGCGCGGTGGCGAAAGAACGGAGAAAGGGGTGGGCAAAAAGGGGAAATGTGGTAAAATAGGAGTAGTGGAAGTGTGTCCGAGTGGTTTAAGGAGCACGCTTGGAAAGCGTGTGTGCGGGCAACCGTACCGGAGGTTCGAATCCTCTCGCTTCCGCCAGAAAGCGAATAATAAAAATAGGTCCCAGAGGGGACTATTTTTATTATGTTCTCCTGCGGAGAACGAGGATTCTAGACATCAGGCGTCGATTCGAAAAAGAAAGCAAGCTTTCTTTTCTCGCATCTTCTTTGATGAGTGAATCCTCTCTGTGTGAGATAGCTTCGTTCCGAACGTAGCGGTTTTCTGAGAGAAAACCAGGATTCTCTAATCGTCCGCGTTGCGGTCTTGGAGATGATTTCTGATTCGGCGGGCATGACGAGGGCGGCGATGAGATAAGGAAGAAGGGATATGGTAAAATGATGGTAATGATTGATAAAAAGCGGAGGTGAGATGAAGGAACAAGAGGGCGTCAGCACGGGCGAAATGAGGGGCGGAAAAACAGAGAGTGGTGAAAGAGAGAATGGTCAGGAATGGCAGATTTTGAGCGAAGAAGGTGAGAAGCGGAGAAGGTTCGCGGGACTGAAGCTCGAGATGCCGGAATGGTATGAGAAAGGGCATGACGATCGTTATGATGAAGCAACGTGGGACTTATTAGATGATTCGCTGAGTGGGGACATGGAGAATACACCGGTTTTGGCGGATCTGGATAAGGATTTAGCAAAAAGATATCGGGAACTTCAAGAAGTGTCAGGAGTGGATTTTAGAGATTTTACGATCGTGACGATTGAGAATTTGGTAAACGAGGCGGATGATGGAATAAACTTTGCGGAGCTTGGCGATGAATCTTTGGTGAGGTTGGCGGCGCTAGCGGACGCGACAGGTCAAGGACTGGCGAAATTGCCGGAACAATGTCGGACGGATGAGGGGATTGAAAAATATTATGATGATTTTAAAGGGCTTTATGGTGCGTTTGCGAAAAAGGTCGAAAGGAGTTTGGCGGAGGGAAATACAGAGAAAGCGCATAACTGGATGGAAGGGGCGGAATGGTTTCTAGAAAGTTGGGTACGGAATTATCGACCGGAGATTAAATACAAAATCGATGAAGTAGTGGAAACGGTCGATTTGCTAAATGCGCCGGAGGCGAGAACGCAAGGAATGATATATTCATACGATTTTGGCTTTATGAATGCGTCGAATGTGGCGTGTGACAATTTGGCGCAGGGAAAAGATCCGGAGGAGGTGCGACAATATTTGGAGACACGGGAAAATGTGAGTGAGATGTATGAGAAATTGCTGGATGATGAGATGTTCGATTCGTACACGCAACGAGAGGCGACACAAGGAATTGCGCGAAAGAGGATGCATGATGTAGATAACGCGTTCTGGAGAGGAGAGGGCGATGCGGAGTTGTTGAAAAAGCTGCAGAGTGATATGGACGAGTTAGCGGAGGTTTGGGTTGGGAAAGATGGAGGGGAACCGACGCGTGATTATAGTGTGATTTTGGGATTATGTGCGCCGAAGATGGCGGAGCGATACAAGAAGATTGCACGGGAGCACGAAGTCGATACGAAAGAGACGGAAATGATGCTAGCGGAAGTGGTGACGGAGTATCCGGAGGCTCTAGAAGATTTAGATAGGATGCCGGACGATGTACTGTGGAAGCTGGCGGAAATACGAGGGCCTTTGGCAATGACTGATACGATGGTGTTTGACGGGTATGCGGTGGTGAGAAGTTCGTATATTGAAGATTTGTATGATAATATGGGGACCGTGCGAGAGGGGCTGAAAGAGATTGACGGGATGAGCGATGAGGCGACGAAGATTTTTGTAAAGGAGCTGACAACGGTGCGAAGCGATACGATCCCACATGATTTAGAGTCGGCAGGGCGATTGTACAAGTTGGCGCTGGATTTTACTAACGGCAAAGGTACGGATACAGCCGTAACGTCATTTATTGAAAGCGTGTTTTCCGAGAAGAAAGGGTCAAAGTATAATTTAGACGAATTAATCGAGTATCATCAGGTGGCGATGGAGGTGCGGGATGAACATTCGGAACTGGCGTTGGAGATTTTGCATAGTGCGTTCCGAGGGGGAAGAGTTAAACTGAAAGACTTACAGAATTACAAAGAGAAGACAGCGCCGCTAGTAGGGGAAATTGCGGCAGGTTTAGAGAAAGGCGAGTGGCAGAACGTAAAGAGATTTGTATGGCAATACGGGATGGCTGAAGAGACGATGTTAGGACTTAAAGATCAGATTGTACCAATGGTGCGAGGAAGGGAAAGGGAAGACATAGAGTCGCTCAAGAGATGGTGGAGCGGCGAGGCTTTGCTACGCGGCGAGGAACGGTTGCTGGATTTCGAGGTGGGATGTCTGACGTCGAGAGTATGTCCGGAAAAGATGAATGAGCTTTTGATGGAATATCGAAACTTGCCGACGGGCGATTTCCAGAAATTAGAGCAGAACCGGATCGATGCATTAGCGATTGAGCGGATAGTGATCGATGATCATGGATTCATTCACGATGAAGCGCCACTAACGCATCGGATTTTGACGGCGATGGTGGATTATTACGACGCGCAGAGCACATCGAGAGCGGAGATGGCGGAGGCGGAACTGCGAAAGGTGATAGCGGAGACGCAAGTGGGGCTGGGGTATGCGGCGATTGCAGATCGATATGGCGAATTAGAGAAAAGAGTTTTTGATCTAGCGAATTATGATAAGAAGATCGAGGGCGAAGTGCGCGACGATGAACATGTCGTATATTATGATGAAACGGTGATAGACATATTGCGACGATTGGTGGCGAACACGAAGCGGGACGAGCTAGAAATACCGCAGACAGAGGACGAAACTCTGAACAAGCTACTGTCGCAAGTGAGGGCACGTGAGGACCGGGAAACGGGAGAAATGAGGGCAGATTGGCGCGAGACGAGCCTGCTGGTCGCGTATATGAATAAGGTTTTGTTAGAAAGTCAGGATAAGATCGGAATTAAACCGGCGGTTGTGAAGGCGGTAGCCTATACGGAAAGAATGGCGACGTTCGCGATGCGGGAAATTACGCAGCAGGACTGGAAAGAGTTGCCGTATGATCCAGGGTTTAAGGAGATGGTGAAATTTCGAGAGTTGACGGGGAGGACAGGAGAATTTAGTGAAGGAGGATTTGAAGACTTCTGGCGAGGGTTCGGACGCTTGGGAAAGGAGCCAGAGGTGGAAGAGATTAAGCAGGGATATGAGAGGCTGCAAGAGCGGATTCTCGGACAGTTAAACGGGCTAGCGAAGCAATATAGTTGGAACGGCAAATTGGAATATGTAGGAGCGCTTTGGAGCGGAAACTTAGCGCATGAGCTGATCGGGTTGACGGAGATACCGCAGCCGCGGACTTTGCGCGAGCGGGCGGATATGAGAGCTGATTTTTAGACTAGACAAGGAAAGTTTCGACGCCGGGTTCCAGGGAAAGGGGATGGTCGAGAGAAGTGATTTGGTTGAGGGCGATATAGCGTTCGCGGAAGGCGGATTCATCGCGGAGGAGGGTGCGAATCTCGGAGAGGAAATCGCGATATTCGGAGTCGGCGTAAAACATGTTTTCTGGATCATCTTCGTTATAACGTTTTGAGAGGCGACGGAAAGTATAGTCGAGATAATTAGAAACGATGGTGTCAGGCTGACGGTCTTTGCCGACGAAGAAACTGCGGATGAAGACTAGCTCGACGCGGGTGTTGCGATCAGCGGAAGAAATGAGCCGACCGTAGGTCGAGCGCGGAGAATCAGATTTAGAGGAACGATGGTCTTCGATGGCTTCGGCGATAAGTACGCGGTCGGCGGGAGAAAAGAAACTGGACATTGTAGAATCCTGGCGGAAGAGATCGGCAGAGATAAATTCGTGGCGATCGCTGTTGATATGCTTGCCGAGGTCGTGAAAAGCGGCGATGGTGTAAATTAGATTAGGGTTCAGCTGGAGAGTAAAGGCATCGTTTAAGACGAAAGAACGACGAATGACTTCGCGAATATGGAGGAGGCCATGAGCGCGGTCGTTTTTGATGTATTGAGGCAGGATGGAAGCCTCGATATAAGATTTGAGCGCGGGAGTGATGGATTTGAGGTAGCGAGAAAGCTGTTGATCACAGAGATAGGCGCGTTCGAGATGGTTCACTGCGAGAAAACGTTGGCGAAAAAGAGAGGCATCGGCGACGAGATTTTGGAGATCATGCAGCGCAGAAGTAAACTCAGGGTCGTTGAAGAACATTTTGTCACGGGCGTGGCCATCCTGACCGTATTTTGCTATGAGGTGGCGGCGCGAATCATGGATGATGTCGCCGAGAGAGAGGTTCTGAAAATTGCGTAAGCGATAAGTATAGGTGCGGCGAAGCATGACGTCGATATTTATGTTGCAGTCGGCGGAAGCGACGATTTTGCCATAGATGCTACGCGGAGGGTGGGTTTGGTGAGAGCGATGATCTTCGATGGCTTCGGCGATGGCCTCAAGATCGGCGGGAGAGAAGAAACGAGTTATAGTCGGATCTCTGCGGAGGAGGGCAGCGGAGACGATTTCGTGGTGAGCGGCGTCGATATGATGGCCGAGATCATGGAAAGCGGCGACGGTATAAATAATATTAGGATCGAGAGGGATGGTCACGCTAGGGGATTTTTGCGTGTTGCCGATCAGCGTTTGGGAAGCGAATTGGAAACTGCGGCGGATGACGTAATTGATGTGGTTGATTTGATGTCCCCATTCATTCTGAGCATACTGGGGTAAGATAGAAGTCTCAATGTAAGAGCGGAGAGCGGGGTCGACCTGATCGAGGTTGGGGGGAGGGGAAGAGTGGGTCATGAGAGATATTGTTGGATCAGGGGGATTTTGCTGAGATAATTATTCCACATACAGACGAGGCTGCCGTTCAAACGGGTGTCGCTAGGGTCGCCATAATTATCGGCGAGACGAGGATGCTCGTAAAGAGGGGTCTCGAAATCTTCTGAAATGATCCAATCTTGGCGGCAGCCGGTAGAGGTGATTCCGGAAGTGGTTTCGATGTTGTCGATCCAGGTGCGGCCGCGTTCGTCGCTGGCGAAAGTCCAAATGTATTGCTCGTCGTTGGAGAGAAAACTTTTGAGCGTAAGGTCGCCGGCGAGAATGGAATAGGAAGAGAAAACGGCGACGGGGCGGTCGAAGTTCGGGGCGAGATCGATGTTGATCGAGAGGAGTTGCGGAGCGCTTTTGCGATGAGGATTATGCTCGGCTTCGAAGGTGAGCGGCGTGCGAGAGACGGATTGATAGAAAGAGCCGCGAGCCTGGCCGGTCTGGAGGGCGTCGCGATAGACCTGGAGCGAGGAATAGGCGTAGGCGGTGCCGGCGAAAATGAAGTCAGGATTGATAGCTTCGATCTCGAGGACGCGGTCGGGGTGGGAAATACTGGCGAGGGCTTTTTGGAGCGGAGCGGGGAGAGCGGTGGAGGCCTCACTATAGCCATGTCCGAGATGGTGGAGGTTGTCGCCCTGGGCGCCGTTGATATAATCGGGGAGATAATGCCAAAGACCACTCTTGAGGTCGCGGTAGTAGCTATGGATCTCTACGCCAGAAGGAGTGCTAGCAAAACCGAGGCAGGCGATGCGATCGTTACTAATATTAAAAACGTCAGAGAGAGCGATGGGCTGCGTACCGACAGTGAGCTCACGAAGGGGGAGAAGGTTGGCGCTTAAAATATGGTTCGTAGTGAGGCGATATTCCTGACCGTCTTGACGCCAGGGGTCGCCGTTAATAACAGCTTGGCTAAGGAGCTCAAGGCTGCGTTCGCGAGGAATAGTGTTAAGCGGGACATCGAGCGGGGCAGGAGTAGTAGGAGCGAGAGGGGTAGGAAGCGGGGTAGGGGTCGACGGAACGGAGGAATGGGCAGGAACAGAAGTCGTTGCGAGGTGTTTTAGGGAACGGAACTGCTCGTCATAATCAGAGCGCTCGCCATAGAGAGTGCGGCGGAGGGAAGTCTCGGCGGCGAGATAGTCGGCATATTGACTAGGGGTGGCACGATCTTTGATGTTTTCGAGGAAGGAAGCTGTAAAACGGCGGAAGGCGACAGGTGTGCGGAAATCAGGGTCGTTGCGTTTCGGGGCGGAGAGAAGATTTTCTAGGTCGGATTGATTGAACTTATCCCAAGTTTTGGCATTGTAGCCGGTCGCGATAGCAAGCATTTGGCGCTCAAGAGGGTGCGCAGAGATGCGTTCGTAGAGAGTGTGAAAATCGGTTGGTTCGGGTGCGTTTTTAGCCTGAAGCGGAGTTTTTGAGCGGGGGTCTTCTGGATCTTTTGAATAGAGGTCTTTTGGATCGGACGGGGACCAAGGAGGTGTGATATGGAGCAAAAAAGCTTCTTCGTCACGATCGGTGATAGCGCCGGAGGCGAGCTGGACGAGGAAAGACTGGCGGTCGGAGGCGGAGATAGAAGGGTGCGGATCGTCGAGAGAAGATGGGTCGCGGTGTAAGAAATAGGCAATGATACGATCCTGAAGGATCGATGGGGATAGTTTTGATTTTGACCTCTCTAACATATATTATTATTGTAGTGCATTTTGGTGAGTTTAGCAATTTAGTTCATAAACTTCTGTGAAGAAATGTTAAAGTAAGCAAAATATCTATCATATATATCTACCTACTAGAGGATACTACTACTGAGTGAGGCAGCGAAGAGGGTAAGCAACGAATCGATTTGACCAATGCCCAATACTGATTGTTTGATAAAATATGCCAGTTGCACCGTGGTAATATCCATTGCCCTCCCACCATTGACCAACTCCAGCAATTCCCCATAAGGTACTCTCACGCGGATCTATTCGTGCGCTGAGGACGAGGTAAAAGGGGGTTAGCTCGCCATGATACTGGGTTTGGTTGTTGGTCCAACTGATTGGTCCGTCGATTTCGTTAGATGTGACGTTCCAACTGTATTTTGTGAGCAAATTGTAATAGCTACCGTTATTTTTGATTGGTTGATAATATCCGCCATTTTCATGATTCTCGTCAACAATATATTCGCTGCCGTGGCTTGGTAGTTGCCAGTGCTTGATAACGAGCCCGTTTTGTTCGTCAACTAAATTCGGTAGGAAGACTAATCTCGCTATGCTCGATAACGAACCTAGCCTTTGGCTCCGATATCGATGCCGTACGAATGTAGAGATAGAAAATGCCCCATCGAAAGATGAGGCATTTTCTATGGTATACCCGGTAGGATTCGAACCTGCGACCTTTGGCTCCGCAAGCCAACGCTCTATCCAGCTGAGCTACGGGTACATATGTGGATATTTTCGCGTTGCTTCAAAAGAAACTTAGCTACTGACATCCACTTGACAATGAAAATGAACATTGCGAAGGCTCGCAACGGTTTCATTATAGCACATTTCGTGGGAATAGGGTAGGGGTTTTGTGAGAAAAATGGAGAAGGCGACAATAAGATAACTTTTGGGGTTCAAGACCGGAAAACTGTGGTACAATTGGGGTATGGAGAAGACTGCGAAACTTTCTGGAGGTCCGAAGCGTTTTCGTTTGGCGCGTGCGAAGGTGAAACTTCTGGCCTCTTATTATGGGCATCCAGCGCGCGATTTGAGGTTGATTTGCATTACGGGCTCTACGGGAAAAGCGACGGTAGCACATTTTGTGCACGAGATTTTGCAAGCGGCGAGTCAGCCGGCGGCGATTTTGGCTTCTGATCAGAATATTAGGGCGACGACTTTGCATAAATTTTTGAACGATGCTTGGAAGGCGAAGGTGACGTACGTTGTGATTACGGCGCCGGCAACATCGTTGGAGGCGGAGACTTTTTATGGACTACCGATATATGCGGCGGCTTTGACGGACTTTGTGCCTTCGAGTTTGACGGACACGGATAAAGCGACTTATTTGGCGACGAAAGAAATTTTATTTAAGATGAATCCGGAAGTGGTGGTTCTGAACCGAGACGATGCGCATTATCCGGATTTTGCGCAGTTTAGGGGGACGACGGAGACTTTGACCTATGGGGCGTCGTCAGATTCAGATATGCGGATTATACAATCGAAGCTGTATCGCAAGGGGACTGAGGCGGAATTAAGCTTTGGGTCGCGTGAGTTCACGGTGGCGAGCTTTTTAGCGGGAGAGCCGACGGTGTCGTATATGGCGTGTGCGGCGACAATTGCGACGGCCTTAAATATATCGCCGAATACAATTATTGAAGGGTTGGCGAACTACGTTCCGGAAGGGGCGGAGGGGCGCTAGTTGTGCTAGCGGGGGACAGGTGCTATAATGAGGGCAATAGGAAAACAATTGGCCCGAGCGGATGGGTTAAAGGAGGAAGATGAATAGTAATCAAGTAAAATCAGCAACGGTAGCGGGTCTTTTGGGTATCTTCTTGGGGTGGTGTGGAGCGCATGATTGGTATCTTGGTCGGAAGACGCAGGGGATTATCCACGTCTGTCTGTTTGGTGGATCGATGCTTGTAGTGCTCATTGCGGGAGCGATCCTAGGGGCGGCGAGTTGGAGGACTCCGGAATTTCTGCTGGCGATTGTGGGGATCCTATCGACGTTAGCGGGGCTGGTGTCGTTTGGTAATTGGGTTTGGGGACTGGTTGAGGGGATTATCCTTTTGGCGCAGGGCGATGCGGGCTTAGCGCAGAAGGGTTACGCAGTGGCGGCGCCGGCGGTTTATAATCAGCCGATGAATAATGTGAACAACATGAATAATGCGAACAATATAAATAACGTAAATAATGGCGATAATCAGATGAATAATCAGATCAACCAGAATAGCCAGAAGAATGGCGAGCAGGCGAGTGGTAGTACGTCAGATGCTAACCAGGCGAGCGAAAATAAGGCCGAATAAGTTATAACGAGCAGAATTTAGAGAAAGGGCGCTGGGGTGGGGCGCCTTTTGTAGTATAATAAGAGTATGAAGGATTTTGACTATTTGGGGGAAAAGACGGTTTATCTCGATGCGGCGTGCCAGAGTTTGCGGCCGAAGGTGGTGGTGGAAGCGTTGACGAAGTATTATTTTGAGCATAATTCCTGCGGGGAGCGGGTGAAATATCCATGGGGTGAGAAGACGGATGAGCTGGTCGAAGGGACGCGGCGGAAGGTTTTGAGACTCTTGAAGCTGAAGGAGAAAGATTATTTCGTTTCGTTTACGCTAAATACAACTTACGGGATTAATTTGTTGCTGAACGAGATTGATGTAAAGTTTGTCAAGAAAGTGGTGACTTCGGAAATTGAACATAATTCGCCTTTTCTGGCGACGATGGCGATGAGCGAGAGATTGGGAGTACCGAGGGTGATTCTGAGGCGGGCGGAAGATGGCAGTCTAGAGATGGGGGAGGAGAATTTTGCAGGGGCGGTGGTGGTCGTGAACTGCGCGGCGAATTTTGATGGGCGAAGATTGTTGAACTTGAAAGAAGTCGTGAAGCGAGTGCATAAGGACGGGGGGATTGTGATCGTCGATGCGGCGCAGGCAATGGCGCATTATCACGAGATGTTGGAGAAAACGGAAGCGGATGCGATTTGTTTCTCGGCGCATAAGATGTATGCGGCGTCGCTAGGGGTGATGGTGGTGCGAAGAGATTTGGTGCCGAAGCTGAAATTGAGTTTTGTGGGAGGGGGAATGGTGGATGATGTGTTTGAAGATCGGTATTTGCTGTCGGCGGAAAAGAATAAGGAACATGTGCATACAGTTTTTGAGCCAGGTTTGCAAGCGTGGGGAGAGATCATTTCGTTGGGGGCGGCAATTGATTGGCTCGAAGCGCGGACGAAAGCGGATCGAAAAAGATTGGAAGACTGTACGAAAGAATTGGACGATTTTTTGCGAAGTAAGGCAAAGGTGAGGATGGTGGGAAAGGAAGCGAATCCGACAATGAGTTTCTATGTAGAAGGCATGGATTCGCACTTACTCGGGGCGGCGCTTGGCAAAGAGAATATTATGGCGCGGACAGGATATTTTTGTGCGCATTATTATTTGGACAAGGTGCGGCATTTTCCGGCGCTTACGAGATTTTCTTTGAGTTATGCGACGCGGGAGGAAGATATCGAACGGACAAAACGAGCGCTAAAGAATATATAGCTAGAGCTAGCATAGAACCCGGGGGAAGAGGGACGGAGGAAGACGAGAAGCGGAAGGAAGAGGGAGAGAGAAGTGAGAGGAGAAAGAAA
>CAYXZG010000026.1:0-13691 GCA_964469535.1 uncultured Candidatus Saccharibacteria bacterium | reverse complement strand
TCATATTATATCTACCTACTAGAGGATACTACTACTGAGTGAGGCAGCGAAGAGAGAAGGCGTAGTGATAATCTTTACCATGTATGGTTGCACCTAGAATTGTGACGGCTCCACTATTCACAAAAGCATTGACGACTGGATAGTTGACGATACCCTCTGTATTTGTAGTACGATTGACGGTTTTTCCCCAGTAGCGGACGCTAGTGCTAGCGTTATAAATCCCCTCGTTTATGTCTAACATTCCGAATCCTGACATATAATATGGTGTTATGTCTGGACGTACGCCATTTGGAGGTATGATTATTTGGGGGTTGGACGCACTAATTGTCCAACCGTAACTTTTGAACATGCGTAGAAAACTGCTGGGTGAATCAATTAGAGTGAACGTGCCGTCTGACTGTTGTTCGTATTTGCCGCTTGGTAGTTGCCAGTGATTAGGTTTGGATGGCAAACTACGCGGGCCGAATTTACCGTAGCTATCATCATGCATTTGCGTATATTCGGAATTAAAAAGAGGCCCTAGCGGATTTCTTTGATTTCTTTCGTATGTCTGGTGGGTCGCGAGGGATTTGAACCCCCGACATTCTCGGTGTAAACGAGACACTCTAGCCAACTGAGTTAGCGACCCAAGTGTTTGTTGTTATTATAACACAAAAATGGCGTGGCAGGGTGAGATTTTTGTAGATTTTTGAGGGTTGGGGTAAGGGATGATGGGACGGGGAGTGAGATTGGAGTAGAAAAGCCGCGCCTCGAAGAGGCGCGGCAATGGAAAAACAACGAAGCGTGGGGAAGGAACCTGAAGGGAATTAGCAATTAGGCGACTGCTGGGGGGGGGGTATTATTGGATCCGCCCTCGGCGAGATCGGTCGCTAAAGTGGTATAGAGTTCTTCGAGCCCGTTGGTTTCAAAGACAAAAGTGACGCGGTGACGGGCGTGTTGGGAAATGCAGAGGGCGCGGGCGAGCAGGCGGATATCTTTGATGCGGAGATCTTCGCAGTCGCTGCGCTTCGTGAGGATCTCGATGATCGATTCGTAGTCGCTATCGTCGGGCGTGGAATCGATAGTAGAGTCGGGCGTTACGACGGGCTCGAAAGTGCCGTTTTCGTAGGCGTAAAAAACGATGACGGTTTCGGCCTCAATTTTTTGACGGGTCTGTTTGAGACGGGAGAGCGAGGTTCTGCGGACTTCGGAGAGAAAGTGCAGTTTAGTGGCATAATGTTGGCAGCTTTTAAGGGCATCGTAATACTCTGTGACGGCGCATTGGAGAACGATCTTAGCTTGCTCCGCAGCATTAAGAGAGGTACGCATGCTCTCGAGAGAAAGGTGATACTGATTGATGATAGCGAGATACTGCTCCTTTTGGCTGGCGATCTCGTCCAAAATTTGGGATTCTTCGGCGCGAAGGTCTTCGAGAATGGTTCTCTGGGGAGGATTGGACGAGTCGGCGTCGGAGAGCTTGGCCTGTCGGTCGGTCTCGCTATGAGCCTGCTCGAGGGCCTTGACCTTGTCGTTCTTGAGGCTGCGGAGCTGAGCATTGCGCTGGCGACGCTCGTTATTGCGGATATGGCGGTCGCGCAGCTGCTGGTTGGCGGCGAATTTGGATGAGATTTCGGCGTAGGCGCGGTCGTTCGGAAAGATCCGGTGCAATAAGGCCGTCAATTCGGAATCGCTGAGCTCGTACTTGGATTGGAGGTCGGTAAGGGTGAGTTTGTGCGTGAGATCGCTGTAGATATTGCGAGCTGTGACGGTGATTACGTTTCTTCCCATGATGCTACCTCCTGTTCAGCTGTGGCGTATTCGTCGGTATGGAAAGCGAGGAGATTCTGGGCGGAAGCGCTGAAAGCGTCGTAGTTCTGGAGAAAGGCGTCAAAGAGCCTCTCGGGGTCGGGACGAGACGAATCAGGGCTGGCGATCGGAGCGGGCGAGGAGGACTCAGCGATGAGCTCGCACAGAGCCGTCCAGGCAGTCTGCGAATCGAGGTTGAATCGCCAGGCGATGTCTTTAAGGCTGAAGTTGTGCGCGCAGAGAGTGACGACTTCGCGTTTTAGGGCGAGAATCCGCTCCTCTTTGGGCATATGGTCGAGGTCTTGCGATGAGATGGGCTTCGTTGGGAAGGTGCTAGGCGCAGTCATAAAATTACCCCCTAAATTTGAATTTGCGCGGGTCTATCCTTCTATTGTATCACAGATTGTGTAAAAAGTCAATAGAAATGACTAATTTTTGCCAAAAAGTCGACCAAAAAGGCCCTTTTTGCGGGGTTTTTCGGCAGATGGAGAGGCTGGAGCGGCGTAAGTTTCGCCTTTCATCTCGGGAGACCAGTAGGATTCGGAATCAGCGAGTGGGTCGGTCTCGGCAGCGGTTCGATCTAAACGGGATGGGGAAGCGTCGGGGGAGGCAGGAGAATGTGGCTGGGCAGCGTCGAGGGCGGCGAGACGGGCGTTCTCGGTGGCAAGATAGGCAGCAGCTTGATCTTCGAGGGCGTGGTAGGCTTTGGCGTATTCGTAACGTTTGCCGTAGATTTTGCGTTCAAAATTTTCGATGCCGGCTTCGTAAGCTTTGAGGTCATCGGGCGATACATCGGGGTTGGCCTCGAGCTGATCGAGATAATCTTGTTTATAAAAATCGAGATGGAGAGGGGTCGGAGCAGTATCGAGAAGAGTTTGGAGATTATCGGCAGTGATCTGCGCGAGAGCGTCAGGAGAAGTGGGGAGACGTAGAGTGAAAGCGGTAAAATGACGTTCAAAATCGCTGCTAGAATTGGCGAAAACGGCGTCGATACCTTTGGTCCGAGCCGGAGAGGCGATGCGAGAGATGGTCAAGGCGGCGCGATTAAGGATGTCTTGCTTGCCTTGAGGCTGGTTCATGTAGTGAAAGAGGGAAGCTTGTTCGTCAGTACTGAGGGGCTGGGCATCTTTGGCAAGCTGAGAAGGGTCGTTCTGGAAGAGGGCGCGAGCAAGTTTAATCTGCTGTTCGACAGTGTGGTCAATAGGGCGTTCGGGCTGGGCGGCGGAAAATTCGGGCGCGTCGGACATGGAACCGTCGGGCGAAGGATCGTTATCATGGCTACTAGCAGTTTCAAAATTTCTCATGGTTTAAGTATAACAGGAATATAGAAAAGTAGTATAATGAAATTATGTTGGCCTATGTGTTTTCGCAGATTTTTACGGTGATTGAATATGGGCTGTTGGGCGCGTCTTATCTAGCGAAAAATCGGAAGCTAGTGGTGCTTTTAGATATCGCGTCGATGACTTCGGGGATTGTGGCGTTTTTGTTTTTGGGGGCGGATCTCGGGATGGCGATGTCGGTGGTAGTGTTGTTGGCGAATTTTTATTATCTTTGGGATGAGAACAAGCATTCAAAGAAGGAACGAAGTAGGCTGCATCCGCGGGATTATGTGGTCCTGACAGTGGTTTTGGTGGTGATCGCGGGATTAGCTTGGGCGACGTACGATGGACCGTTGAGCCTGTTGTCGGTGGCGGCGACGACGCTGTATGAGATTTCGATTTGGCAGAAAAGCACGAGAGTGTATAAACTGTTGGGGATACCGGTGGCGTTATGCTGGATGGCGTATAACGGATTCGTGCGGTCGATTTTCGGGGTGATTTGTGAAGCTTGTATGCTAGTGGCTTCGACTGTGGGGTACGTGCGGGAATTGAAAAAAAGAAGAAAATAAGATTATAGCGGGGTTTGTGATATAATGAGAAGATAAGTAATCTGGGGAACCAGAGAAAGGATGAAGCCATGGAAGAACAAGTTCAGAAAATGCGTCATACGCTTAGCCATGTCTTGGCGGCGGCAGTACGGGAGCTTTATCCGACAACAACTTTTGGGGTAGGTCCGGCGATTGAGAACGGATTTTATTACGATATAGATTTTGGGGACGAAAAAGTTTCGGACGCAGACCTTGCGAAAATCGAGAAAAAGATGCGAGGAATTATTGCGCGAGGATGCGTGATGGAGCGGAGGGAAGTTTCGCGCGAGGAAGCTTTGGATTGGGCGAAGAAAACGGGGCAGAAATATAAGACGGAATTGATTGAGGAATTGCCAGAGGGCGAGACGATTACATTTTATGATTTGAAAGATCCGCAGAGTGGAGAGGTTTTGTTTGAAGATCTTTGTAAAGGGCCTCATGTTGAAAATTTGAAGGAAATCGGGGCTTGGAAACTGCAGAGAATTGCGGGGGCGTATTGGCGGGGGGACGAAAAGCGGGAAATGTTGACGCGAATTTATGGAGTGGCTTTCGCGACGCAAGAAGAATTGGATGAATTCTTGGCGCGTCAGGAGGAGGCGAAGAAGCGTGACCATCGAAAGCTGGGCAAAGAGTTAGACTTGTTTTGTTTCTCGGATTTGGTCGGGGCGGGTTTGCCGTTGTTCACGCCGAGGGGGACGGTTCTGCGCGAAGAGATGACGGAGCTGTCGCTCGGCCTGAGAGGGGAAGCGGGCTTTAAGAAGGTTTGGACGCCGCATATTACGAAGGTAGATTTATATAAAGCTTCGGGACATTATGCGAAGTTTGGCGATGAATTGTTTATGGTGCACTCGCAGGTGAATGGCGAGGAGTTCGCGATGAAGCCGATGAATTGTCCGCATCATGCGCAGATTTTTGCTTCGCGACCGCGGACGTACAAAGAGATGCCGGTGCGCTATATGGAAGCGACGACGGATTATCGTGATGAAAAAACGGGGGAACTCGGCGGATTGTCGCGCGTGAGATCTTTGACGCAGGACGATTCGCACGTCTTTTGTCGGAAAGATCAGATTAAAGAAGAAATTCAGACTTTGGTCGGGATTGTGCGGAAACTATATGCGACAGTCGGAATGGAGAAGCTGAGGGCGCGGTTGAGCTATCGTGACAAAAGTGACAAGTATTTGGGCGATCCGGAACTATGGAAGATGGCGCAGGCACAACTACGTGAGGCGGCAGAAGAAAACGGGCTGGATTATTTCGAACAGGAAGGCGAGGCGGCGTTCTATGGACCGAAGATTGACTTCATGGCAGAAGATGCGATTGGGCGAGAACATCAGGTAGCGACGGTGCAGCTGGATTTTGTGCAGCCGGAGCGTTTTGGGTTGGAGTTCACGAACGAAAAAGGCGAAAAAGAGCGTCCAGTAATGATTCACCATGCAACGCTGGGCTCGATCGAACGATTCTTGAGTGTATTTATTGAGCATACGGGAGGATGGTTTCCGCTTTGGTGCGCGCCGGAACAAGTGCGAATTTTGACGGTGAATGATCAGGTTGACGAGTACGTCGCAGAGATCGCGAGTGTGCTTGATACGGTGGAGCTAGAGGAGCCGGTACGACATAACAAATTGCGCTTCGAGATAGATCGGAGTGACGACTCGCTAGGGAAGAAGATCAAACGCGCGACGGAGATGAAGATTCCGGTAGTTTTGATCGTGGGGCCGAAGGATGCGGTGGATAAGGTCGTGAGCGTGCGGCTACGTGACGCGGAAGAGACGGTGAGACTGGATGAATTAGCCGAATGGTTAAAAATGAGAGCGACGAAATAACGAAATCCGATAAAACGATCGTCATCTTGGGGCCGACAGCGTCAGGGAAGACTGGCGTGTCGATTAGGATTGCAAAGGATATCGAAGAAGAGGTCCGTAAGTCAGGAGAGTTTTGTGGTTTTTCTGGGGTGGAGATTATTTCGGCGGATTCGCGGGCGATTTATCGAGGGATGGAGCTGGGGACGGCGGCGCCATCCCGAGAGGAACAGGCTGGGATTGCTCACTGGGGGATCGGGATAGTGGATCCAGGGGAGAGATTCACGGTGGCGGATTGGAAAAAATACGCTGAAGCGAAGATAATCGAAATTCGGAAGCGGGGAAATTTGCCGATGATCGTGGGCGGGACGGGGCTATATATCGACGCTTTGATCTATGATTACGGATTTACAGAGACGAAAAAACTGACGCAAGAGGATCGAAAAAAGATCTGTACAAAATATTTGCTCGTTGGAGTGAAGACCGAACCGGAGCTCCTGCGAAAGAGAATCACAGAAAGGGCGGATAATTTATTTGTTCAGGAGCTGTTCGATGAGACTACAAAATTAGTTCAGAAGTATGGGTGGGATAATCAGGCGATGAAAAGCAATATCTATCAGTTTGCTTGGGGATATTTACATGGTGAATACGATCTGGATCGAGCAAAAGAATTGTTCGTTTACGATGATTGGCATTTAGCGAAGCGTCAGATGACGTGGTTCAAAAGGAACAAAAAAATTGTTTGGTTGCCTCTTGATGAAATAGAGAAATACGTGATAAAATGTATACAGAATGAGCAAAGAATCTAATGCGCCAATAGAAAAATTGTTCGGCTCGAAAACGCGGGCAAAGCTTTTGGAGTTGTTCTTTGCGAATACGACGAAATCGTATTATGTGCGCGAAATTACACGAGTGATTGACGAACAGATTAACTCGGTGCGACGAGAACTAATGAATCTAGAGAGTGTCGGCGTGATTAGGGGAGAAACTTTTGATAATAAAGTGTATTATACGGCGAATATGAAAAGTCCGTACGCGCATGCGTTTCAGGAGATTTTTGGCAAGAAGGTGATTCCAGTGACGGTAGCGCGTCCAGAGTTTCGGCGAGTCTCAAACAGTTGGGACGAGTATATCAAGCCAGTGGCGAAATATCTGCGAGCGATGGCACTTTTTAATCGTGCGCCGGGGCAAGATGGGATTGATCTACTTATTATCGGTGACGATCGGACGAAAAAGTTGACGCGCTGGGCGGAAGTGGTTGAGAAAAAGCAAGGAAAGCCGTTGGATTATGTGATTTTAGGTCGAGATGACTATCTATATAGAAAAAGCGTGAAGGATCGTTTTGTGATGGACTTGCTAGAAGCGGCGGAAATTAGTGAATTATTTGATCCAGAAGGTATAATTAAAAGTAATGGACAGGCGGACTATTAGGAAACGGAGGCAAGATGTTTGAGATTGAATGCAAAAATCCAGACGAAATTATTTTAACGACGAAGAAAACGTCGATTAAGTTTGATGTGGCGACGGAGACGATTGACGCGAAGCTCGAAGTGGGGAAGATTGTCGGGCCGGGGGAGTTTGAGATTGGGGATGTAGCGATTCGAGGAATTGCGACAGAGGGGGGTAAGACGGTGTATGATGCGGTGGTCGGGACGGTGCATATTGGGATTATCGGAGGGGTTGAGGAAGCGATTACACTAGATGAGCTAGGCGTGGCGGATATTTTGTGTACATCTTCGGTGCGGGCAGTGCGCGAAATTGATCCGAAAGTGGTGATTGTGATGGGGAATGTAGACGGAATGGTAACGGAATTAAAAGCGACGCCGAGAGCGGAGAAGAAGTATAAGCTGAAAAATGCGGATGCGTTGCCGACGACGTTGGACGTAGTAGCGTTGACATAGAGTGGGGCGGTGGGGCGGAGATTTGATGCGTAATAATTTGGATATAATAGTAGTTTTGGTCATACTTGGGGTGGTGCTATTCTCGATGGTGCTGCACGAGTTGGCGCATGGGGTGGTAGCGTATTGGCTAGGAGATACGACGGCAAAGGAAGATGGGCGGTTGACGTTAAATCCGCTAAAACATATTGATCCGGTTTTATCGATTTTGTTACCGTTAGTGCTATATGTGTCGGGCGGACCGATTTTTGGCGGAGCAAAGCCGGTGCCGGTCGATTCGCGTAATCTGAAACATGGGCCGTGGGGAATGGCGTTGGTGGCGATTGCGGGGCCGCTGACGAATTTTATGTTGGCGTTAGTAGCTTTTTTGATTGGCTTTTGGACAGGTGGGCTTTTCGACACTGGGATTATCGGGACGATTTTTGCGCAGATGGTGCTAGTGAATATTGGATTTGGGGTATTTAATCTGATCCCGATCCCGCCGCTAGACGGATCGAGGGTATTATATGCGATTGCGCCGGATCCGGTGCGGAATTTGATGGAGAAAATGGAGCCGTTTGGGTTGATTGTGGTGTTTCTAATTGTGATGGTTTTTCCGAGCGTGATTTCAACGATTATGGGCGGGGCGATCCAGGGGATTTTGAAAGGTTTTTACTTCTTGGTGGGGAGGTAGTGGAGGGGCTGGTTTAGATATGAATAAGATTTGTAAAAGATAAGCAAAAGATAAGATATGTGTGGTATAATGGAGTTAGCCTTAGTGGCGGCATGATTTTCCTGAATAATCATGTTTAGGGATTTCGTGGCTCATTTCCGTGGAAATGTCGCATAAGATTTTACCCACCTTGTCGTTATAACAAGGAAAACATCGTCACTAGGGCGCATGAGCAGTAAAATTTTATTCATTTGGTGATGTAATTTTACTTTTGATGCGCCTTGAAGGGAAAGGTTTATTTAGGTAAAAATGAGACAAACAAGAGTATGAAACAACGAATTCGAGTAGCGGCGATCATACAGGATGAGCACGAGGTCTTAATCATGAAGAAGGCTCAGGGTCGTTTGGATGGGGTGCCGACTTGGGAGCTGCCGACGGGGAAGATTAAGTTTGGTGAACAGCCGGAGGAAGCAGTTGACCGGATGCTGGAGGAATATCTTGGGGTCGAAGTGGCGCAACAGATTAAGCTGAAGGATGTGATTACTTTTTTGGCGCCGCAGGGGTCGAGTCAATTGAGTAATCTTTATATCATATATGATATAAAGTTGAATAAAGATACGAAGATTGATGCGCGAGAACGATATACGGCTTATAAATATATCAATCCGGAGGATTTAGGCAAATATAGGTTGGATGAAGCAAGTATTGTGGCGCTTGAGATTGAAGGACGCGAAGCGGCAGCGGCGAATTATCGCGAAGTGGCGCACGGGGCGACGGTTTATGTTGATGGAAGTAGCCGCGGGAACCCAGGTCCGGCGGGGATTGGCTATTATATTGTGGGCGAGAATGGCGTAGTATTGGCGAGCGAGGGACGGTTTATTGGGTTTGCGACGTCGCGGGTAGCGGAATATTATGCGTTGCGGGCAGGATGCGAGAAAGCAATTGAGCTTGGGCTAAAAAATGTGCGTTTTGTGGGGGATAATTTAATGATGATAAATCAAATGAACGGGATTTATAAGGTTAAAAATCGAGATATCCTGGCAATTTACGATGATATACGTGAGCTAACGAAAAATTTTGATGCGTGCGCGTTTATTCATGTGGGAAGAGAGCAGAATCGTCAGGCTGACGCAGAGGCAAATAAGGCGATTGACCGTCAATTTCAGGAGGCGATGGAGGGGTGAGGCCTGGGATGGGGTTGTCGGAGCGGGTTTCGGGCAAAAAATTGAGAGAATATGGTATAATGTGAAAGAGCCTGAAAGGCAATCGCTTGGGAATCCAAGAGGAAAGTCCGGGCAGCGGAGGACATGGTAGTCGCTAACGGCGACCGTTCGTAAGAATAGGGAAAGTGCCACAGAAACGTAAACCGCTAACTCTATAGCAAGGGTGAAAAGAGTGGGGTAAGAGCCCACAGCGTGGCATGGTGACATGCTACGAGGGTAAACCCTACCAGCTGCAAGGAGTGCTAGATACCTTGGTCCGAGGATGCGCGTTCACCGCTTGAACGATGGAGTAATCCATTGTCTAGATAGATGATTGCCGATCTTCTCGAGAGGGAAGGTTACAGGACCCGGCTTATTGAAGGCTCAAACCCGCTTCGGCGGGTTTTATGAAATGGCTTGTGGAGTTCGTTGAGCACAAAAATATTTTACCGACCTAACTAGTCGGACAATGCGTCTATGAGAAAGGCTGCGGACTTGCCGCAGCCTTTCTCATTAGTGTTCGGTTGGTAAAATTATTTGATCAAACCTTTTTTCTTGAGAGTACGAAGAGTGGACGTTGCGACATTAACTTTGATTTTTTGGCCATCAATAACTAGGGTTTTCTTCTGAACATTGGGTTTAAAAACTTTGCGTGTCTTGCGTTGTGAAAACGAGACATTGTGGCCGTACATTTTACCTTTGCCGGTGAGTTCGCAGACTGCCATTATTTAGTCTCCTTTACGGTTTTTACGATTGCTTCAAAGGCGGTAGGTTGGTTGACGGCGAGTTCAGCGAGGATTTTGCGGTCGATGGTGACGCCCTTTTGTTTTAGCCCAGACATGAGCTGGGAATAGGAAAGGCCCAATTCACGAGAAGCATTGTTGATGCGAGTGATCCAGAGGGCGCGCAAATCGCGTTTACGATTGCGACGATCGCGATAGCTGTAGCGTAAAGATTTGATAACCCCTTGTTTGGCAAGACGGTAGCTGCGGGTACGGTAATGCTCCATGCCCTTAGCGGCGTCTAGAATTTTCTTGTGTTTGGCTCGTGCGGGAACACCACGTTTAACTCTCATAAATTATGCTCCTAATGCAGTTTTAACGTTTTTTGCGATTTTGCCCTTAACGAAAGCAGCAGTTTTCATGTTGCGTTTGCGGGCTTTGGATTTTTTGGCAAGAATATGGTTGCCATAGGCACGCTCACGAGCAAGTTTGCCAGAGCCGGTAATCTTGATGCGTTTCGCAGTACCTTTGTGCGTCTTGAGTTTTGGCATATAGGTTTTCCTTTAGCGTAATGCTTTAGATTAGTATTAAAGGTGCGACTAGCTGACCATGGAAGTAGGAAATTACTTCTTCTGTATCGTCACTAGTTGGATCGAACTGTCGCGAAATTAGTTCTTCTTGCGGATGCTGAGCGAAAGATTGCGTCCGGCAAATTGAGTTTTGCCTTCTTGGACGACTTCGCAGTCTTCGGAAATGAGCGCAAGAACTTTGTCGAGAATATCTTGGCCGAGTTCTTTGTGGGCCATTTCGCGACCGCGAAAAACAATCATGATTTTTACACGATCGCCATCTTGAAGAAAACTTTTGATTTTGCGAACTTTGATGTTAAGGTCGTTGTCGCTGATCTTGAGACCAATTTTCATCGTTTTAAGCTCGGATTGTTTTTCGCGAGCCTTTTTTCGATTTTTAGCGTCTTCTTTCATCTTCTGGTATTGATATTTACCCCAGTCGATGACTTTGACAACGGGCGGGTCGGCGTTTGGAGAGATTTCCACGAGGTCGACTCCTTGTTCTTTGGCGATCATCTGCGCATCACGACTCGACATGACGCCGAGTTGTTCACCATTAGTACCGATAACGCGGACAGAAGGGTAACGGATTTCACCGTTGATTTTTGTGCGTGTTGTTTTACTGATGGTTGGCATCCTTTCGTTATATTAAGAACTAGTTTGATTATATCAATAAAATGTAACTTTAACAAGAGTGTTTTTAGGGTGATAAGTGGTTGTTTTTTGCGGGTATAGGTAATGATCGGATATGGTCGGGAAAGTCGTTAGCAATCGACTAAGTTAAGTGCTAGTAGAAAAATGTATTCAGTCACTAAAAATAGTATTCAAGACATGATTATTTAATTCGTTGTCGAAATGACAATGCTTCAGAAATGTGTTCAGGATTTACTTCGGGGATAGAATCTAGGTCCGCAATAGTTTTTGCAACTTTGAGAACCTTGAATATGCTGCGCGTGGAAAGATGAAGATTCTTAGCGGCGGATTCGAGTAATTGGCGGGCTGCTGGTGACAGAATAATGTAGCGTTGAACGTCGTGGGCAGAAAGTAGACCATTATAGAGATGCGGGGTCTTATAACGTTCATGTTGGAGACGTCGTGCTTGAGAAATTTGAGTTTTGGCAAGGGAATGAGCGCTGGTCGTATCTGTTGTAGTATTCTTTACAACATTTACATTCTGATTCAGGATGCGTGAGCTATCGATTCTTTCGATATTGACGGTTAGGTCGATACGATCGAGGATTGGGCCGGAAAGCTTTTTCTGGTAGTTTTCGATTTGAGATGGTGTGCAGGTACAGTGGTGATCAGGGTCGTTGAGATAGCCACAAGGGCATGGATTCATGGTGGCGATAAGAATAAAACTGGCCGGGTAAGTGAAGGATTGATTGGTGCGAGAAATTGTAATAGTGTGATCTTCTAGGGGCTGCCTTAGGGCTTCGAGAACGGCTGAAGAATACTCAGGTAATTCATCGAGAAAGAGGATTCCATGATGCGATAGTGAGATTTCTCCGGGCAGAGATTGGGTTCCACCGCCGATGATTGCTGTGTTGCTGGCGGTATGGTGAGGGGCACGAAAAGGGCGTGAGAGCGGTTTTTCGGGGATTTTACGGAGGGAATAGAGCTTGGAAATGGCGATTATTTCGTCAGAAGTGGGATTTGGTAGTAAAAATGGAGCGGTGCGGGCGAGCATGGTTTTGCCGGTTCCAGGAGGGCCGGAGAGGAGCAGATTGTGATGTCCGGCAAGCGCAATAGTGAGGGCGCGTTTGCCGATCTCCTCTCCGCAGATGTCGTCAAAAGTAGGGTGGAATTGTGCTGATAAATCTGTTTCTGTATTTTTAACAACATTTGTGGAAGGGGATAAGGCTGATGACTTGTTTGAAAACGGAAGCAGCGGCGAAGAATAGGGAGGAGTGGGAAGAGGGATTGGTTTGACGCCTCGGAGGTGTAGGATGAGCTCCAAGAGGTTTTTGATTCCGTAAATTTGAATACCTGAAATTAGAGAAGCTTCTGGGAGGTTGTCGAAGGGGATGTAGACTTCATCATATCCAGCAGAGCGGGCGGTTTCGACAATATTGATAATTCCTCGGACGGGTCGTAGATAGCCATCGAGCGACAGCTCTCCTACGAAGAGGCGTTTCTCGAGGTCTTCGGGCGCTATCTGGGACGAAAGTACTAGGATTGCGAGAGCGATTGGCAAATCTAAATGGGATCCAGACTTGGTTAGTTCAGCTGGAGCGAGATTGATGGTAACTTTGTGGGTAGGGAAGGCGAGATTCGCGCTAGAGATAGCTGAGCGTACGCGCTCGCGGGCTTCAAAAATGGTCTTGGTAGCCATACCGACAATGTTAAAGGCGGGAAGGCCTTTGTTTGCGTCTCCTTCGACTTCGACGATGTGGCCATTGTAGCCGTAGGGGATGGCGGAATATACTTTTGCAATCATGATAGTAGCGTAGCAGAAAAGAATAAGAAATTGCAACAGTAAGGGAGGATTTTTTAGATCAATGAGTGTTCTTTATCTGTTTTTGTTATTTTTACAACATTATAGAATAGAAAAGGTGTTCAGAAATAATGACGGATTTTTTTGATAAAAACTAATAGTTAAAAATTGTGAACAAAGGCCGTAGTAACAGATACTACTGTTCTGGTAAAAAATACAACACTAACGTTACAAAGTAAACTTTGTTGTGAAAAATAATATAAAACTGTGAAAGTATTTTTTACAACATTGGAGAGGAAGCAAGATCGGTGTTGTAAGAAAAACTTGTATAGAGGAGATAATTACTATTGTAAAGAGAAGCGGGATGAGATATAATGTAGGTATTGGGGCTGACAAAGCTTAGACGAACTATTAACAGATATCAGGCATGTCGTTTAGTACACGCAAGTATACAAATAAGTCAGAAAAATACGACTAAGCATGTGCTTTATGCACCTGCATTTGCTTAAGATTTAATTTAAGCTGGTCCAAAGCTGAGTTTCCGTAGGCTGCGGATTATTAGATTACGGTAATAAGGCGAGGGAAGCGATCGACCCAAGTCCGACAATATAGATCAGGGCGCTTATAGTTTTGTTGTTTGCTGCTATAAGGTTACGCCGACGAAACAAACAACTAAGCATGTAGAATGGTATCATGGAGATTTTTCGGACCCGGAGGCAGTATC
>CAYXZG010000025.1:0-13849 GCA_964469535.1 uncultured Candidatus Saccharibacteria bacterium | reverse complement strand
CAGCGGTCTGCAAAACCGCGTACACCGGTTCAATTCCGGTCGGTGCCTCCAAATTCATTTCTGACCTGTCGGGGTCTTTTTTGTTCAAGGAAATAAAAAGGCTAGAGTTCTCTATCGCATAAAGTGTTGGTACGTAAAATACCCAAGAATGCCTAGAATTGCCAGGCCGAGGATTGCTAGCGCTAAAGGTATAGCAATCGAGGTGCGCTGCGGTACCACCGTGGCTACTGTCTCTGTCGAGGCGACTGAATTGTTAGTCTCTACTGTGTCGACTAACGAAACTCCACCTTGGAACTCGCCGCTTCCGCCCGTTTTAGGCACTTCGACTCGCACCATTTTGGCCGTTGCGAGCGCATCTTGTACGGTCGCAGCGACCTGCGTTTCGTCCGTCTTTGTCGTTTCGGAGGTTCCAAGAAGCTCAATACTTGGTGTCTTTGTTGTACTTGTCCCGATTTGCTGCATCACGAAGCAACTCCCCCATCCCCCCAAAACAAAAGCCGCCACCAGAGATAGCAGTAATGGTTTGCGGCGCATAAAAAAATCCCAAACTCTTCCCATGCCCGCATTATAGCATAAAACAAAATTTAACGCAATTTAATAATTGCGTCGAGATAATATTTACCGTCAGTTTTCTTAAATTGGTATTGATATTGATTAAGGTTGACGCTGTTTTGCTGCAAATCGTCTGGATCAACATTTACCACCGCCGCCTGAAACGGATCGCTGAAACGATAAAAACTCCGCGCTAACTTGTCGTAGATCGCCGCTGTCGTCAGAACATAAAGTGCATTGCCTTCTTCGTACATTTTGTCGATCTTTTCGACGATACTGCGATTTGAGTTATTATAATTACACTCGCGACGTTCCGCTATAAATCGTCCGCCATTTCGGTCGTAAGAAAAATTTAAGCAGCCATTCGTGAAACTTTCCGTCACATAACCGTCCAGCGAGCCAAACATATCTTGAAATGCTCTCCGCATTTCCGCCTCCGTCACGACGACGGTATTGCTGCGCTCATCAACGGTCGAGTTAGCGCGGTTGTAAGCTATCCCGAGGGCATAAGCCGGCAGGAGCTCATTCGCACGATGGTCATTATTATATAAATAGTATGCGTCTAGACTGTTCGGGTCAAGATTTAACTGCACATCATCAAACAGCTTTCCGTAACGTTCGATATACCATGCCGTGTCTCGCGTTTCTTCTGGCTGGATCGTTTCCGGCTTTTCCTCGACACAAGTTCCGTTGCGCTCGCACTCCGGTTTCAAGAAATCAAAGTATTTCGCATCATACAAACAGTACGCCGCGTACCCAACCGCTGCGAGCAATAGCAGGATCAGCAAATCCCGCCAAAAATTCCCCAGTCTACGCTTGCGCCGTTCGCGCTGGGTCTGCCTGATGAGCACGTCGCCCACTTCATGCTGGATTGAAGTCTGAATTTCGCTCACAATTTCCGCACGGCAATTATCAATTTGATCGCGCACCGATTCCTGGAACTCTGCCGTCGGCTGCGCGCGTCGTGCTCGCGTTGATACTTCTTTAGGCGCCTCAGTCGTGACGACTTCCGCCTTAACTACGGCCGGCGTCGAATCAGAAGGTTTCGTTTCTGCTTTCTTCCGTCCCGGTTTTTTCTTTTCTTCCGTCATACATACCTCACTTTTTCTAGTTTAATTATAACACGATTTTTTATTACCTTGATTTTTCTACCATTATTCTCAAAATCGTGTATACTAAAAGAAATGTTTATGCTTAAAGGAGTGTTTAAAAATGACAAAGACAACTGCGAGTTCTGGGCGTTCAACCAGGAAAACTGTTCGTACGGAAAGTCGCGCCCCGCGCGTGGTTGAAATCCCAGAAGACTATACGCCAATCACGATGTGGGGCTACTTTGGTTATGAGTTCCTCTTCATGATCCCGCTAGTTGGCTGGATTCTGTGTATTAGTTTCGCTTTTATGGCCCAGAACCACAATCTCCGCAACTTTGCTCGTTCACAGTTCTGCTGGCTAATTATCTATATCGCCTGCTTCTGTGTTCTTGCCGGCGTTGGCGTTCTCCATACCGTCGTCTCAGCTTTTTAGACTGCGTCTGGACAAAACTCAAAACTCATATATAATTATAAAAAAGTAAGGAGAAATCAATGCTTATTGCTCTCATCGTTGTCCTTATCATTGTCGTACTGATCGTGGCGGTGATTTGGGGAACTTATAATAGCTTAGTTAAACTTGACGAGCGCGTCAACGAAGCTTGGTCTGACATTACGGTCCAGCTCAAGTATCGTGCCGATCTCGTCCCAAACCTTGTCGAGACCGTCAAAGGTTATGCTACGCACGAAAAGACCGTTTTTGAAGACGTTACGAAGGCGCGTGCTGCCGTCATGAGCGCACAGGGCGTCAAGAATACCGCCGTCGCCGAGCGCAGTCTCGAAGGTGCACTGTCTAAAATCTTCGCTATCGCCGAGTCCTACCCGGAGCTCAAGGCTAATACCAACTTCCAGCAGCTCCAGCTCCAGCTTCAAGACGTCGAAGATAAAATCCAAGCCGCCCGTCGTTTCTATAATGCCGGCGCGAAAGAACTTAATACGAAGATTAAAGTTTTTCCATCTAACGTAATTAATAATATGGTCGGCCACTTTAAACCTCGCGATTACTACGAAGTCGCCGACGCCGCTGAGCGCACGAAGATTGAGAACGCTCCGGAAGTCAAATTCAACTAGTTCATGTATAAGCAAATTGCCGCCAACAAACGTAATACTGTCATCATCATGCTCTTTTTCGTCCTCTTGGTGACTGCGATTGGGTGGGCATTTGCTTATTTTCTAGGCAATTGGACAATTGCACTATGGGTCCTTATCGTAGCGACCGTTTATGCCGTAATCCAATATTTTGCCTCCGCTAGTCTCGCGGTTGCGATGACTGGTGCGCACGAAATCAAAAAACGTGACAACCCGCGCCTCTATAATACAGTCGAGAACCTTTCGATCGCCACTGGTATGCCGATGCCAAAAGTTTACATCATTGACGATGCAGCGCCGAACGCCTTTGCGACTGGTCGCGATCCGAAGCACGCCGTCGTCGCAGCGACCACTGGCTTGCTCGACATTATGGACAATAAAGAACTCTCCGCCGTTATGGCTCACGAAATGTCGCACGTTAAGAATTACGACATCCGCGTTTCGATGATCACCTTTGGTCTCGTTTGCCTCGTCGGTTACATCGCCGACCTCGGCACACGCATGATGATCTATACGAGCCATAATGACAGCGACGACAATAGCCCAGTCGGCCTTATCGTGGTATTTCTTGTTTCGTTTTTAGCGCCGATCGCCGCCTCACTGGCGCAAATGGCAGTTTCGCGCGAACGTGAATACCTTGCCGACGCTTCGGCGGCTCACATTACGCGTTATCCCGAAGGCATGATCTCCGCCCTAAAAAAGCTCGACACACATGCCCGCCCTATGCATCGCCAGAATCCCGCCACTGAAGCTTTGTTTATCAATAATCCGCTCCGTAAGGGAACCATGAACAATCTTTTTAGTACCCATCCTCCGATCGAAAAACGTATCGAAAGACTTGAGCATGGCAAAAATACCTTCTAAGTCTAAACAAACCTCGGCCTCCTCGCCGTCTTTGTCGTCTCCGGCGCCCTCTTTTTTTCAGCGGCTGGGTCGCGGCATCGTACGAAGGGCTCAATCCCTAAAAACTAAATTCCAGCAATTTCGTCACGAGCGTATCCAGCCGCATCGTACCTTCCGTCGCTCCTACCGCGAGGATTATGTGCGCGAAACCCCCTCCCCCAGTCTTCTATCGCACGCGGTCACGACGTTTCAGATCTTGTTCAAAAATTGGCGCATCTTCTTGCCTTTCATTGCTCTCATGACCTTGCTTTATATCGTCTGTGTCGGCCTGCTTAGTGAAGATGTTTACGTCGATCTTCAGAAAATGATCGACGATTCGGGCGCTGAAATCGCTAACGGGCGCCTTGGCAATTTCGCCAAAGCTGGTCTCCTGCTCATTTCGACCGTCACGAGTGGCGGCCTCGATAGCGGCATGGGCGAATCACAAATGGTTCTCATGTTTATTCTGTTTGTCATCATGTGGATGGTGACAATTTATCTTTTGCGTCACCTTCTTGCTGGCGAAAAGCCACGCCTGCGCGACGGTTTATATAATGCGCTCGGCCCGCTCATTTCGAGCGCTATCGTCCTGCTCGTGATTTTCGTCCAGGCCCTTCCGCTTATGTTTGTTACGATTTCCTATTCAGCGGCAGTGCGAACGGATTTTCTTGCCACGCCGTTTTATGCCTTAGTTTACTTCATTTTCGCTGCGCTCATGATTTTGCTCTCCGGCTACCTTCTCTCGAGCTCCTTGATTGCGATGGTTGCTGTGACTGTTCCGGGGACATATCCGCTCGTCGCGCTTTCCTCAGCTTCTGACCTGATGGTCGGCCGCCGTTTAAAATTCGTTTTACGCATCGTTTATCTTTGCTTCGTGGTCGCTGTAACTTATGTCGTCACAATGTTGCCAATCATTTTGCTCGATCTCTGGCTCAAAAGCACGTTTAAATGGCTTTCGGGCTGGCCAATCATGTCTTGCTGGCTGCTCTTCGTTACCTGTTTTGTTTTCATTTATGCCACTACCTACATCTATCGCTATTATCGCCTCTTGCTAGATTATCCCGAGATCGGATATCCGCCTAGCGCTCACCCCGTGAAAAGTACCAAATCTCCGCAGACCCCAAAAATCTTGCGCGGTCCAAAAGTTCTAAAAACTTCCCGTACTGGGGTCGCTACCGAGTCGAAGCCCCCAAAAATCCCGAAAAAGTCGTCTTCCTATTGACAAAAATTGACACCTGTGCTACAATAGAAGGATACAGTCCGAAAAAGACTAGTTCGTTATGAGAAAGGGTGTTTTTCCGTGTCGCATAATCACGCTTATCGCATCTGTCGCAGATACCTCCAGGAATTACACGGCCATTGCCGCTATATCACGAATCTTCCTCCGCAGGAGCTAGAGGCCGCTAACAACGGCGAGTCCTTGCTGGACTTTAAACTGCTTAGCGCCGCGCCGCCGCTCGAGGTCCTCTCGGTTTCTTCCTATAATCCGTTGGACTATGACGCCTTCGGTGATGAACAGGAAGAGCGGGACGTTACCCAGAGCATTCTTAACGCTTGCATCTACCAGGATTGTCGGCTGGCAATTCAGCCGCAGGAGTGCGATAGCTGGGTTTGGCACCAGCGCATTCCGGAGATCTTACGCGGACAGGACCCGGAGTGGAGTCTGATCGGCCTTGACTACGACATTTCCGGGCTTGGGCTCATCATCGCACATCGCGATCCGTTGCCGGACGGTACGGCCAGACTTGAACAACTGATGGTCGCCGCGCGCAACATCTACCTCATCTCCGTCATGACCGCCGATGGTGTCACGTACACTTATATTCAGAGCGAAAAAGAAAAAGATGACGTGCCCAGCGACCCTATTCAGCACATCAGCGTTTGCTACCCTGACGGCTGTTACGAGGCGATCGGAGTTCGCGCCTCGTGTTTAGAGCGGTATTCGACGCGTCTCTGCGTCAGCCACTACGACCCAGAATGAACTCCAGGCCCCGCTGCGAGCAGCGGGGCCTGCTCATGCAAAGTTCTCATGCGGAGTGTGCTATAATAAAAGCAGTTTTTGGAGGTAAAATGGAGAAAATAGACAAAACCGCAGCCGAGCAGCGTATCGTGAAGCTGCGCGAGCTGATAAATGATTATCGTTACCATTATCATGTTCTTGATGAATCGATTATGTCCGAAGCGGCGGCCGACTCTTTGAAACATGAATTATCAGAGCTAGAGAAGCAATTCCCTGAGTTGATTACGCCCGACTCTCCGACCCAGCGCGTCGCTGGCAAACCACTGGATAAGTTTGAAAAAGTGACTCACGCCGAGCGCATGATCTCGTTGAGTGATGTTTTTTCGGCCAACGAGGTACGCGAATGGCTTGTTTCGACCGAAAAGCTTGCTGGCCATGTTTCGGAGTTCTTTACGGATATCAAAATGGACGGGCTAGCTTGTGCCTTGCATTACGAAGATGGCCTGTTTGTACGCGCCGTGACGCGGGGCGATGGTTTAGTCGGGGAAGACGTTACTATGAATGTCCGCACGATTGAGAATATTCCGTTGCGAATTACAGAATTGGGGCATGTCGAAGTACGCGGGGAGATCGTAATTTTCAAGAAAGATTTTGACGCGCTAAACGAAAAGCAACGCAAAGCTGGCGAAAAGCCCTTTGCGAACCCGCGCAATCTCGCCGCTGGCAGCATTCGCCAGCTTGATCCGCGTGTTGCTGCGAGCCGCCAACTGAAATTTATCGCCTATGATCTCGTCACCCCTAACTTAGCCAAGCATAGCGCTGCGTACGCGAAGCTGCGCGAGCTCGGCTTTCGGACCTCTGGTGAAGATCATGTTTACCAAAATATTGACGGAGTCTTGCAGGAAATTGATCGCCTCGCTGACTACCGCCAAACGCTCCTGTTCAATACTGACGGCATGGTCGTGAAAGTGAATGATCGGGCTGTTTATCAGGCGCTCGGGATCGTTGGCAAGACTCCGCGCGGCGCCGTTGCGTTCAAATTCCCCGCGGAGGAAGTCGCTAGTCGCGTTCGCGACATCGTTATCTCAATCGGGCGCACCGGCGCCGCTACGCCAGTTGCAATCTTCGATCCTGTCCAAGTCGCTGGCAGCACGGTTCGCCACGCCAGTCTTCATAATGCCGACGAGATTGCGCGTCTCGATGTGCGCATTGGCGACACTGTTATTATCTATAAAGCCGGCGATATTATTCCTCAGATCAAAGAAGTCTTGACGACCCTGCGCCCAGACGATGCGGTGCCATTCGACTATGCGCTGGCTCTGAAACATCAATATCCTGAATTGGAATTTGAGCGTCCAGTAGGCGAAGTGGTCTACCGTGTCAAGGGAGAAACTTCGGACCTTATTTTAAAACGCGCTATTGAGTATTACGCTTCGAAACCTGCTCTTAATATCGACGGTCTTGGCGAGAAAAACGTTGCTGCCCTGGTCGATTCCGGTCTTGTGAAGAGCATCGCGGACCTCTATCGGCTCAAGGCTCCCAAGGTCGCCCAGCTTGAGCGCTTTGCCGAACTTTCGGCTGAGAACCTCGTCCAAGCCATCGCTGCCAGCAAACAGCCGCCGCTCAACAAATTCATCACTGCACTCGGTATCCGTCACGTTGGCTCGCAGACCGCCACCACCCTCGCGCGCGGCTTTGGCGATCTCGACCACCTCGCTCAGGCCACCAAATCTCAGCTCCTAGAACTGCCCGATATTGGCGAAATCGTGGCCGAGTCCATCCTTGCTTACTTCGCCGACGAAGACAACCTCAAGCTACTTGCCGAACTCCGCGAATTGGGTGTCAGCCCGCAGTCACTCGCCGTGCAAAATCTGCCGCTCCTCGGCCAAAGCTACGTCGTGACCGGCACCCTCGCCAGCATGGACCGCGAGGCCGCCGAAGACCGCCTGCGCGAGCTTGGCGCCAAAGTTACTAGCAGCGTCACCAGGCAGACCACCGCCCTCATCGCCGGCACAAAACCCGGCCAGAGTAAGACCGACAAAGCTGCCAAACTTGGCATTCCAGTGCTCGATGAGCCGGGATTTTTGGAGCTAATAAGTGGGTAAAACGGTTGCAAGATTTGCAAAAGTTGCAAGCAAAAGATTAAGTATAACAGAGGTAGAAAGGAAAAAAGAGGTTGCAAGATTTTAAAAAGTTACAACCTTCAGAGCATACCATGTCAGAGCCAAATTCTCAATATACCGTCAGCGAAGTCAGCGAAAAACTGCAAATTCCGCAGAGTACTTTGCGGTACTTTTGCAATTCTGGCCTTATCCCTGCCGTCCGCCGCAATCGCCTTGGTCATCGGATTTTCGAAGAATGGCAGCTAGACCATATCCGAGTTATGCTTGGCTTGCGTCAGGCCGGCTTCACGAAATCCGACCTCAAGCGTTACGCCCACCTCGTTCGTCAGGGCGAGCTGACTTTGTCCGAACGCAAAGCTTTGATGGAAACGCAGAAACGTCAACTTTGGCAGCAGCTCGAAGGCCTCCAGCAGGGCATTGACTTTCTCGAGCGCCAAATTGAACAGATTGATCAGTCGCAAAAAGAGCACTAAGCCTCTTCCGTCAATCTCCCTATTCTTCCAAAAAAATACGCTATAATATAATCATATGCCCAAATTTGAACTTGTCTCTAAATATCAGCCTACGGGCGATCAGCCAAAAGCGATCGAACAGCTTACGGCTGGGTTGAAGGCTGGTTTTCGCGAGCAAACCTTGCTTGGCGTGACTGGCTCGGGCAAAACTTTCACCATGGCGAATATTATCCAGAATTTCCAGCGCCCAACTTTGATTCTTGCGCACAACAAAACCCTCGCTGCCCAGCTTTATTCTGAATTTCGTGAGTTTTTCCCCAAGAACGAAGTGCATTATTTTGTTTCGTACTTTGATTACTATCAGCCGGAGGCCTACATCGCTTCGACTGACACTTATATCGAAAAAGATTCTGCCATCAATGACGAAATCGACCGTTTGCGTCACGCTGCGACCGTCGCGCTGCTCACTCGCCCCGACACGATCGTCGTCGCTTCGGTTTCTTGTATTTATGGTATCGGCTCTCCTGACCATTATACCGAGATGTCGTTGCCGCTCGTTAAACAAGACGGACTCTGGAAAATCGTCGGTAGCGAGAGCAAGGCTGCTTTTTCTGATGACACGATTCATAATTCCGAAGAATACGCTGATTTTTACCTCGCTCATCCGATTGTTAATGTGTCGACGCAAGGCGCCGATTCTCTCAGTCAGCAGAATTTTATCAAATATCTCGTCGCCATGCAGTATCATCGCAACGATCTTGCCTTCGAACGCGGTAATTTTCGCGTGATGGGTGACACGGTTGATCTGTTTCCGGCCAGTGGTGAATGGGGCTACCGTTTTGAGTTCGGTTTTGATACGCTCGAAGTTGTCCGTATTATTGATCCGC
The DNA here is from genome assembly GCA_964469535.1 of uncultured Candidatus Saccharibacteria bacterium. Classification (GTDB taxonomy): domain Bacteria; phylum Patescibacteriota; class Saccharimonadia; order Saccharimonadales; family Saccharimonadaceae; genus Nanosyncoccus. Next base: position 4,816 of record CAYXZG010000025.1, on the reverse strand, counting down.
TCACTGGCGAAACCCGCGAAAAGCCCGACCGTATTCATATCTTCCCGAATACTCACTATGCCACTCCGAAAGATCAGCTCGAATCTGCGCTTGTCGGTATTGAAGCGGAGTATAAAGAGCGTCTCAAATATTTTGAGAAGCACGATAAATTTCTCGAAGCCCAGCGCCTCTCGCAGCGCACAAAATACGATCTCGAAATGCTCCGTGAAACCGGTTTTGTCAAGGGAATTGAGAATTATTCGCGCCATCTCGACGGCCGGAAACCTGGTCAACCCCCCGCGACGCTTCTCGATTTCTTCCCGAAAGACTTTTTGCTGCTGGTTGACGAGAGCCACATGACTTTGCCTCAAGTCCGCGGCATGTATAATGGCGATCACGCTCGTAAAGAAACGCTCGTTGAATACGGTTTTCGTCTGCCGAGCGCCCTAGACAACCGCCCGCTCATTTTTACCGAATTCCAACAACATATCCAGCACGCGATTTACGTTTCTGCGACTCCTGGACCATACGAACTCGAGCATTCTCCGGAGCCAGCCGAGCAGGTCATCCGTCCGACTGGCTTGCTTGATCCGCTCATCGAAGTTCGTCCGTCCGAGGGGCAGATTGACGACCTCATGGAGGAAATTGACCGCCGCATCGCCAAGAATCAACGCACGATCATTACTACCTTGACAAAGCGCATGGCGGAAGATTTGACGGATCATCTGAAAGACCGCGACGTCAAAACGGCTTATATTCATTCCGATATTGATACGCTCGAGCGAGGCGATATTTTACGCGATCTCCGCGCTGGTGTCTACGATGTACTGGTCGGAATTAATCTCTTGCGCGAAGGTCTCGACCTTCCAGAAGTCTCCCTAGTTGCGATTCTTGATGCTGACAAAGAGGGCTTCCTTCGTTCTGAATCCGCCTTGATCCAGACGATTGGCCGCGCCGCCCGTCACGTCGAAGGTAAGGTAATTATGTATGCCGATCATATTACCGAGAGCATGGATAAAGCCATTAGTGAAACTATGCGCCGCCGCGACATCCAGCAAACCTACAATGAAGAGCATGGTATTATTCCGCGCTCTGTTTCAAAGGAAATCAGTGCTGGTTTGCGTGCAATCATCCCAGAAAAGACCGAAGCTGCGAAGCTTGATCTGAAACGTATTCCGCCCGAAGAGCTCCCGAACCTCCTCAAAGAGCTTCAGTCCCAAATGCAACTTGCGGCCGCAAACCTCGACTTTGAACAAGCCGCCAAGCTCCGTGACCAGATTGCCGAAATCAAAGCCACTAGTCAAAATCCAAAAGGGAAACGCAAATAATGTCTAGCCCCTACAAAAAATCTCGCTTAAACCTCCCCGATCGTCCGAAAGCCCCCGCAGCAGCGCCCGAGCCGGTCGATCCGCGGGAATCTTCGCGTTCTCGCCGCCGACTTTTCGTCATGGTCGGGCTGACGGCTCTGATCGCGATCGTCGTAGCCACCCTCTATTACTTTAACTTTTTACCGCATCCTTCCTATTCAAACGCCGACTTCGGCATCGAAACCTACCAGAGCACATATGATTATGACGGTGACGGCGTTGATGACCAAACCGACATCCTCCTCAGTGCGCGTGCGTACCTTGCGACGCACCCTAGCTACAAAAGTGCCTATTACGCTTCGGGCTATCCCGACGATGGCTACGGTGTCTGTACTGATGTTGTTGCTTTTGCGCTCTACGGCGCTGGTTACAATCTCATGGAACTGGTTGACGCCGACATTCGCGCATATCCTGAAGCCTATGATATTGAAACTCCCGACAAGAACATTGACTTTCGTCGCGTTGATAATCTCTACGTTTATCTCAATCGCCATGCTGAGCCGTTGACGACGGATCGACGTGATCTAGCAGCTTGGCAGGGTGGAGATATTGTTGTCTTCCAGGATCATATTGGCATCGTTGCTGATCAGCGCAACCGTAACGGCCTTCCTTTTCTCATTCATCATTACAGTCCCCTTCAAGCTACCTACGAAGAGGATGTCCTAGGTCGTTTTAATCAAGATTATATTATTGGCCACTACCGTATTCACCCACCCACGACCGAATAAAAGGAAAAGCGGCCGCATTTTAGCGACCGCTGCTAAAGAGAGAGTCCAAAATCAGATAGTTTGACGGCTAGGTGCCCTCCATGAGCCTACAGATTCCTGCGCCAGCGCATATATTCCGCACGTTGGAGTTGCTGCCGTGTTGCCAAGCCGAAATTATTCAACATCAATTCCCAAGAACCGAAAGCCCGTGCGTAAGTACCAGGATGGTACGGCAGCAATCCGTCGCGCGCATCTCGTGCCGTCGGCGCCATTTCGTAAGTTTTGAGAAAAATGAAGATCGACCGGCGCAACTCTTCCTTCGTTGGATAAACCGACCAGACCCCAGCCTCCCTAAAAGCGTCCCGTTCGCTGCCGAAAACCTCTCGTACGGCCGCACGCCCCTGGAGATTCGGATCCTCGTCGAAGATCGTAAGCGGAAATTTCGCCCAGGGTTTGTTCGTGGTGGACATCTGGCTTTGAGCCAGTCTCCTGAGTTGCTTGATAATGAAATATTTCTTCATATCCAGAGGCAACTTATCCCAACATTTCAATGAACTCATCCTTCCTGCGTAAGTTACACCAAGCACCTGTGTTCTTGACACAATACCCAGTATCTCTCATTGTAGCACAGGTTATGCTTTTTGTCAATAGAGTAAATTAGACAGGTTCGCTAGACAAATCTTGCTTGACATTTTTATCCTTAACAGCTATCATAAAACTAAGAACAAACAAAACAAAAAGGTCAAAAAATGAAACATCCAAAACAATATCTTTTCGCCGCTCTGGCGTTAGCACTAATGCTCGGTATAGCAAGCCCGAGTCTCACCTTTGCTGCCGAGGATAACAATGTTGCGAGTGGCGTCGCCGTTGTCGCGTCCGATTCTGCCACCGCGATCACGACTCTTTATAATCGTATCGGTACGCGCAGTGCCTTTGCGAGCTTCCGGAAGGATCGCAATCTAATTCTTACCTCGCTCGCCGCCGAAATACTCACGACTAAATTCAAAGACCTCGAAGACGCGCAGGATTATCTCAAAGACCTCGATGCCGAACAGCGCGCCGAAGCTGAGGAGATGACGATCATCGATCTTATCAACGAGGCGAAAAACTCACCGGAATATACCGAGTCGGAAATCGTCCGTACTTCCGTTGATGCGCTCGATGAGGTCGTGAACCAAATCATTACTCAATTTCACAGCGAAATCGACGCAGTCTTCGCTCCAGAAGGTGGCAGCGCATCTATGACGATCGCCGAGATGATCACGATGACAAAAACCCTGCCGGATTATGACAAAGAAGCGGCTCTTGTGAACGCCATGACATTTCTCTTTGAAACTACGGAAGCGAGCGACGAATGGCAGACTAGTTTCGACGGACTCTCCTTCGATGCGCAAAAACTGAATGCGACCTTCGCTCCGCACAAACTGTACGAGCATTATACCGCGATGGCCGAAGCGGCGACTGCGCTTGATGCGAGCGTGACCGAAGGCTTTAACGTTCCTGAGCCACCCGCCGATCCAGTAGTTGATCCAGACCCAGATCCGGATCCGGACGATTCTAACCAAGGCGAACAGAAGCCGACTCAGCCCGCAGTTCCAGACGAACTACCGAGTGCAAGTGCTCCAAACACTGGTATCACTAATTTGTTTGAGAACGGCGCCTCCGACACAGCTAAAGTGACAATTATCGCGGCTTCTAGCCTTGCGGCACTCGTCGGCGTCGGTCTGATCGCGAAACTCTACCTCAAGCGCCGCTTCTAGACCTTGACTTTTTGGGGCATCTGTGCTACAATGGGAGTATAGGGGCACAACCTCTTGTATCTTACATTTACAGAGGTTATGTCTACTTCTCTGAAAAGGAGATCTTAGCATGAAGATTCCCGAATATATCACCGTCGTCGGTGGACCGGACGTCCGCGAGTGTCTGGAACAGACCCTCGACGAGCTGACGGAGCTCGGCCTGCGCGTCCAATTTTTCGAGGCCGCCGATAATCTCCCGTCGGTCCAAATCGATGACCCAGCCTCCGCAGCAGATCTTCAGTCCGAAGTCCGGCGCGAACTCTTTGGTAAAATTTATGCCGAGAACGTTGCCGACCTGATCCAGCTCCGCGAGCGACGCATTTTCGAGGTCGGTCTGGACCAGTTATACTTTCGGATTCTGCAGCTCGGCTGGCATGTTCGGCGCGACCACAACCGCGACCAGTGCGCCCTCTACGACGCCTTCGGTCTAACCGTCTCCTATAACGCAGACAGCGAAAACCTAGCTTCGTTGCGGAAATTTGTCGAACGCAATGAGCTGTGTCGCGACTTGGCGATCCACGGCGACGAATTCACGAACGCCGGCATCAATGTCTCTGTCGTATCCGTCGACAGAGAAAACGCCTACTTCGCCTGCATTCTTCGGGAGAACGACCCGCCTCTCCGGCGCAACCTGACCCGCGCTAACGTCGATTGGCTGATCGCTATCGCCCGCACCCAGTATCGGCTCGAGCGCAACCATAGCCAGCGCTAACCCCCTGCCCCGATCGCAAGATCGGGGCAACCTCGTCTCAAAAATATAGCACAAACCCCTTTACTTTTAGGGATAAATCCGATATTATATATTGGTAGAGTTGGAACTGGTTTGATATTAGTGTTCCGACAAAATAATAATTAAAAGGAGAAAGAATGGCAAATTTTGACCGTTCCAAACCGCATATCAACGTCGGCACGATGGGCCACGTTGACCACGGTAAAACTACTTTGACCGCTGCGATTACGAACG
>CAYXZG010000024.1:0-14040 GCA_964469535.1 uncultured Candidatus Saccharibacteria bacterium | reverse complement strand
ACACGTTGTCTTCAAACGTACCCTCCGGTTGAAACCGGAGGGTTTTAGAACTACTAAAAGAGCATTGAAGCTCAATGCGAAGAACGACGACCCCGTAAAGATGGGCTGTCGAATGGGTTCATCCGTGTAGAGAGAATAAAGAAGGCTTATGCTACAAAACAATTCATTTAATTCTTCGGTGCAATGGAAACCCGAACAGATATGATATAATTATCTCATGAGTTTCACAAAGAGTTACGAACCGGGAGATTTCGAACCACGCATTTATGCTGAATGGGAGCGATCCGGCGCTTTCCAACCGAAAAAAATCGTCGTCGACTCCAATGAGTCCGACACAAAAGACAGTTTTTCTATCGTCATGCCTCCCCCCAATGCTAACGGCAATCTCCACATCGGTCACGGTCTCACCATCGCTCTCGAAGATTCCCTGACTCGTTATTACCGCTTGCGTGGTCTCTCTTCTTGGTACATCCCCGGTGCCGACCATGCCGGCTTCGAAACTTGGGTCGTCTACGAGCGCGCTCTCGAAAAAAATGGCCATACCCGTTTTGAATTCACCCGTGACGAGCTCTATTCTCGTGTCTGGAATTTCGTCGAAGAGCAACGTGGCAACATGGAACTCCAGGTCCGCGCTCTTGGTGCTTCCTGCGCTTGGCCCGATCTTACTTTTACTCTCGACGAAAACGTTATTTCCCGCGTTTACAAAACCTTCGAAAAAATGTGGAATGACGGTATGATTTACCGTGGCGAAAAACTCGTCAACTTCTGTCCAAAACACCAAACCGCCTTTGCCGACATCGAAGTCGAACACGAAGACGAGGATGGCCATCTCTGGGATATCGCCTACCAAATCGTCTCCACCCCAGACCAAGGTGACGCCTCCGCAAAAACGGACGTCCAGCTTCCTACCGAAATTATCATCTCGACCACCCGCCCCGAAACCCTTTTTGGCGACGCCGCGATCGCCGTCAACCCGTCCGACTCTCGCTACACTTCCCTCATCGGTGGTCTTGTTTCTTTACCCTTGACCGATCGGACTATCCCCATTATCGCTGACGAGCACGCCGACCCCGAATATGGCACCGGCGCCGTCAAAATTACCCCAGCTCACGATTTCGACGACTTTGAAGTTGGCGAACGCCATGATCTCCCTCGTATTCAAGTTATCGGCGAGGATGGCACCATGCTGTCAACTGCCGGACCAGATTTCGCTGGACTCACTACTAGCGAATGTCGCAAAAAGGTGCTAAAATCTCTCGAGTCCGCCGGTCTTCTCCGCGGCGAGCACAAAATCTCCCATTCCGTGGCTCACTGTTATAAATGCGGCTCTGTCATCGAACCCACTCTGAAAAGCCAGTGGTTCATCGACGTAAAGCGCCTTGCGAAGACCGCCATCGAACATCTTGAAAACAATGAAATCAAATTCCACCCTGCGAACAAGAAGAAGGTTCTCATCAACTACCTCAAAGGCCTTAAAGACTGGAACATCTCTCGCCAAATCCCTTGGGGCATCGCCATTCCTATGTTCCGCCAGACCGAGACCGATTCCGCCCCTGAATGGATCTTCGATCCCCGTACTAACTTGACAAAAATTGAAATCGGTGGCGTCCACTATTACCGCGACGAGGACACCTTCGACACTTGGTTCTCCAGCTCCCACTGGCCAATCGTTTGTACCGATTGGACCGAAGGCAAAGAAAACCCCTACTACCCGCTCAACGTTATGGAAACCGGCGCCGACATCTTGTTCGCATGGGTTGCCCGCATGATTATGATGGGCTTGTATGTAACGGGTGAAGTTCCTTTCCGCGAAGTTTATCTTCATGGTCTAGTACTTGATGAACACGGTCAAAAAATGTCTAAATCTAAGGGCAACGTTATTAACCCTCTCGATCTCGTCACAAAATATGGTTCCGACGCCTTCCGTCTCGGCATTCTCCGCGGTCGTTCCGCCGGTATGAACCAAGCCTTCTCCGAGAACTCCGTCATCTCTGGTCGCAACCTCTGCAATAAGCTCTGGAACGTCGCCCGCTTCGTCCAAAGCCTCGTCGACGAGTCCGAGACCACCAGCCTCGCCGCCCTCGACATGGCCGTCTCCGAGATCGAATCCACCGTCGTCAATGAAGGAGCAGTCGCGGCCGGCGCCGAGCTTCCCTACTCGACCGACAATATGGGCGAAGATTGGATCTGCCGTGAGCTCACCGCCGCCAAAGAACATGTCGAAGACGATTTCGCCAATTACCGTTTCTCCGAAGCTGTCGAAACTCTCTATTCGACCATCTGGGACAAATACGCCGACTGGTTTATCGAAAGCCAAAAAATCTATAAAAACATCCCCCTCCTCAAGGTCACTCTCGAAACCATCCTGAAAATGCTTCATCCTTTCGCTCCTTTCGTCACCGAAGCTATCTGGCAAAGCCTCAGCTGGACCGACGGTCTCCTCATCGTCCAAAAATGGCCTTCTCGCCTCAAATTCGACCCCATCGCTGCCGAGCAGTTTGAAACCTTGACTAATATCGTATCCGAGGTCAGAAGCACTCTCCAGGCCCTCTCCGTCGCTTCCAGTGGCAAAAAATACGCTCTACTCTACGGTGAAGATTCCCTAATCGACGACAACCAGCTCCTCGTCACTAAGCTCGCCAACGTCTCATCCGTCCTCAGCTGCGAAGGCCAACCGCGCGGGCTCCGTCTCGCTCTCGCGAATCACGAGCTCTATCTCGATGTCCCCCAAGACATCGTCACGAAATACCGTAACAACCTCGAAGAACGTATTCTCGCCGTTGGCCGCGAACTCGATGCTCTAAACGCCCGCATGATGAACCCTAATTACGTCGACAAAGCCCCCGCTCATCTCGTCAAACAAACTCGCGACGGCATCGCCGAGAAAACCGCCCTCATCGACCATCTCAAACGCGAGCTCACTGTTATTTAGTCCCCTCTCCTTACCTTACCTTACCTTTCCTTTCCTTACCTTACCTTTCCTTTCCTTACCTTTCCTTACCTTCCCCTCCTTTTTTCCTTTTCCTTCTCTTTCCTCCTTTCATCCAAGACCCCGCAAGGGGTCTTTTTTGCTCCAATTTTCGTTTCCGAAACTCTCGCCACCCTCCGTTTTCGCCCCCTTCTTTCCTTTTTTCCGCATTTCTAAATCGTCCTTCCCCAACCATTTTCACCCACCATGGTTCCACTCCCTATCTGCCCTAAGCACTGGCAACTACCAAGCGGAAAAGGTACACAGAAAGAAACTGAGACTGATGGTTGGTATTACGAACCATTCCCAGAGAACGGCAGTTATTATGGACTTTTGTCTCATTATGGTTGGACACTTGATGTCGTTGCATATCATAGCATCCGTGGATCAAGTGTCTGGGAAGAAAATGACGTGCAATATGATGGGCATCTTGATCCGTTCTACCTTAATGCCGTAGGCTGGCTTGACCCCAACCGAGGTGGGCAACATGAAATTCAACATGGATATTTTCTGCTCAAAACTGCCAAACCAACTTTGGGCGCTTATGAATTAGCGATTACGTCCAACCAGATTGCGCCAGTACATCCTGGCGGAATCAGCTATCACGGCATTACCCTTCGCTGCCTCACTCAGTAGTAGTATCCTCTAGTAGGTAGATATAATATGATAGATATTTTGCGTGCATACCTTCCCTGCTTTCCCTCCCGTTCCGTACCCCATCCTCATATTTTATATTCTTTCCCTCTCGATTTTTGATTCTTCTGTTCCGACCTCACCAAACATTCTTCCACCCCAGCCCTGCTAAACTTTTCCACAGCCTGCCCGAATTTTTCTATTGACCATGTTCCCCCACATGCTATAATAAAAGTAGCAGCTATCCATTGAGTGGACACTGTGGTTCAAGGAGTTAATTAGCAAAGTTTCATCAGGTTCGTCCTATTCTCTAGTTCAACTTAACTCCTCGAATCAAAAATTGGGATTCGCGATTTCGCGTGTTTTTGAAGGCATACGTTAGAAAGATGGTTATGTCAAAAAAATTCACGTGTGTTTTGAGGCTTTTTAAGTGCCTCTTTTTTGTGACTTTTACCTCTATCCGACCTTTAGACGACCCCAATCTTATTGTTGCGCCTTCCTCGTAAAAAATTCTTTCTACTTGCGATTTTAGGCAGGGAATTATGTTATAATAACACCAGACCCCTGTACTTTATCATTTTAGGAGGCCCGTCATGAACTATCCGATCCAACGTCCAACCGCCCTTATTGCGAACGTCGTCAACCGCGTCCACGCCACTATGCTCACTCAGGCCCAATACCAGCACAACGACCACAGCTGCATCTGTATCAGTTTCAAACCCTACGACCGCACCTTCGAGCGTTGGCTGACCGGCTTCGATACCCCGGGCGAAAATTGTTTCGCGACTATTGACTACACCTTCCAGTCCAACTTTGTTCTCAACGAAGAGGGAAGAACCGAATCTGGCCACATAGTCAATTACCGCACCCTCGCCCAAATGCGCATCGCTGCTTGCCGCCTCAGTGTCATTACCCACGACGCTTACAATTCCGCCCCTCAGTCCATCCCCGACCCCGATCGCCCCGACACGAAGCTCACGATCACCCCTTCCGACGGTTATAACCCCACCCTCGGCGCCATCTGCATCGAGCTCCATAGCCATGAAGAGGGAATCATCGGCGATATTTGCGTCGCCGTCACTGGCAGCACATATCCCGAAGACGATGCGGCCTGCGCCGAACGCGCCATCGCTCCGATTGTTGACTTTTTCACCAGCCGCAACATTTTCTGCGCCCAAGGCCCGAAAATCCTCTCCCCCTCCGAATATCCTGCCACCTAACTCCGCACCGTATCGGCTCTATCGCCCCCATCGTTTCCATCGCCTCCATCATTCCTACCACCCTTATCATTCCTGTCATCCTTCGCCGCCTCACTCAGGCCCGCTCTCCGAGCGGGCCATTTTCCATCCCTACATCCTATCTGCCCTAAGCACTGGCAACTACCAAGCGGAGGTGATCATTTTGGCGCTAACGCTAAAGCAAAAACTTACAGAAACTGGTTAGAAAGTTATGGTTGGAAGCCAACCGGAATAGAACAGCCGGGCGTAGGTCAGCACTCCTATGGTCCGATTTCTTGGGAAGATCATTCGGTTATGTATTTTGGTCTACTTTCTCCATTCTACCTAGTAAGGAGTGGAGTTGTCACACCTATATTAAAAACTTATGTATCTGCTGGTTCTATTAGTACATTTTGGAGTAAATATGTTGCTTCAAAATACGTAGAAGGAATGGACGTACAAAACATACTTCGAGCGCCCGCCTCGCAGAGTCAAATATACGGCCGTTCTCTTCGCTGCCTCACTCAGTAGTAGTATCCTCCAGTAGGTAGATATAATATGATAGATATTTGTCATATTAAGCACTGGCAACTACCAAGAGCAAAAGCAAATCGCGTTGAAGATGAAAGCGACCGTGGCTGGCACCTCGAACCCATATTGCATGAAGACAGCTACTATAGCTTACTCGATAGCTATGCTTGGATAAAGGGCAGCACTTACTATGGCGAGGGGATTTGGACGAACGATAATCTTGTCTATAACGCCGTTCTGGATCCTTTCTACCTTACGCGTACGGGCGGCATTACAGTCGATTACCGCGGAACACCGAATATTGGTGAAAATGGTACGCTTTGGTCTAGCAGCGTCCTAGAAATCAGTAGCGCTTATACTTATGGCGTTAGTACGCACAGTAGTGGTCGTCCGCTCATTAGTGTGTGTGGATTCCTCGGTGTCTCTCGTGGCCTCTCTCTTCGCTGCCTCACTCAGTAGTAGTATCCTCTAGTAGGTAGACAGTATATGATAGATATTTGCTCACCTGCGTCCATCTCGCCACGAGGCAGCGAAGACCACACCAACAAAGACTTCTATTGCACCTAAGAAGTTTATGAACCAGAAAAACCTGTCTTTTTTGTTGTATATAGAATCCCTTAGTCTCCTTTTAGCATCGTTTCCCGGCTGGCGCGGGTCCGGAGCACGGGAGCGAAAGCGATTCGCTCCGGAGAGCGCCACCGGATGATAAAAGGAGACTAAGGGATTCACTAAACGACAAAGACAGGGCATCCGAGTGGGTTCATAAACGTCTCAGGTGCAATGGAAATCCTACACTTTCCTTCTTATCCTATTCACCTTCCTGAGCACCTGATATTCTTTGTATTTCGCCTTTTTGATCGGCAAATCCCACGTCCCCGCATAGTCCACCTGCCTCCCCCCAAACGATTTTTTATACTGCGTGAACCCATACCACGGATGCTGCGGATCCTCGGAAGTCGTAATCCCCCAAAAATCATACACTTTCGCCCCCTGTTGGTGCGCATCCAAAATCATCTGTATCAACAAAATCGTCCCCGCCATCAATTTTCTATGTTCATCATCCGTCGCCGCATGTGCATAATATCTCACCCCATCATGATCATATACCAGCGCCGCCGCGATCGGCTCCCCCTCCAATTCGATCACATATAGCGTCGCAAACCCACTTTTTAATTGATTCTTGAGATGCTCCTCACTTTGTGGCGAAAACTTCCTCTGGTCTCCCAAATTATTCAACAAATTCGTCAATATTGTAATCTCTTCCGGATTTTGGGTTTGTCTAATTGACATACCTTTCTTTTCATGGTTTCGCCAATGGCGCACTTTGCGCTTTTCAATTCCGTTTATAATATCCTCATCCGGCTTTGTCAAATCCAACACCCACGTATGCGCCGGATCTAGATCATGCGACTTTTTCAGGCCTAGCTCCGTCATTGTTTCTTCCGTAAATTCCATCGTCGGTTCGATCCGCACAAAGAACGCACCTTGCTCTTTTGCCACCTCAACCAAGGAATCAAGCGCCCGCTTTAATGCCTCCTTCGGCTTATTCGCTTCCAAGCTCGGCCCATACGGACAATACAAATATTTTCCCACCGGCGTTTCATGCACCACCGCCATCGCCTCGAAGCCTTCCCCCGTCACTCGCAAGGTCTTTCTCCCCTCTAAATTCTCGTATTTTTCCCAATCACGAGACTGCAAAAAATGTCTCTTCATGCATCTATTATAACACTTATCATGCCAAAGGGCCCCCGAAGGGGCCCTTGAACAAAGAGGGGAAAACCATGTGGTTTTAAGAGGTACACGCTTGTTTAGCTTTTACTGACACAATACTGCTCCGCTTTTCATCGCGTAAGCTAGATCGTTCCCGTTACCACGGGGCCCTGTCACGTACTCACCGAGCTCTTACCCGGCAAGAAAGCTGATCATCATGTCACGCCGAACCGTCGCTCACATCACTGAGAAAGAAACTTCTTCATCGGTGCGCTCCCTTCGTGATCCATGGCCATGCCTGCTCGTCCTCGCGGCGCCCCTAACCGGGATGTCCCCGATTACGACAAACAAAACCGCGCGACTCGCAAAAACCCATTTTCTCCTTCACCTCCTTCTTAAAGGTCTTCGTTAGCCGACCATACCACTCGCGTCCTTGCGTAAGGTATAGATCGAAAGAGTGGACTTTCGCACGCCTACAGCCTCACAGCCGCAAAACGCCCGAAATCAGCTTGCCGAACTTCACTGTCTTCAGCGTCAGTTGGAAAAGGCCTCACGCCAAATTTTCTCACTCAGCACTCGGTCCACTTCACGTAACGATCATCGCCCGCACCAGATACTTCCAGCACGCAGGCATAAGATCATTATATCGCATTTTTCGCCCCAGTCAACCCCTATCCGATCGGAGTCCGCGGCAAAATATTTAAACTATATGGATCCGTCGGCTTTACTCCTGTCTGAATCTCAAAATACGCCGCCACCCCTACCATCGCCGCATTATCTCCCGCAAACTTCGGTTCCGGAAAATAAATCCCCACATCATGCCCCCTGAATTCGCTTTCTAAGCCCATTTCCGGCCTTCCTAGCGCCTTTTCTCGCAAAACCTGGTTAGCACTCACTCCTCCCGCAAACACAAGCGATTTGGCCTCAGGATGAGCTCTCAGGGCCATTTTTAGCTTATCAATTAAGATCTCACACGCCGTTTCCTGGAATGACGCCGCAAAATCCGCCTTCTGCTGCTCGGAGAGATGGTTTTTAAGCTCATATGACGGCGTCGTGATTGGTAGCCCACATTCCGCCTGCACCGCCCTCAGGACTGCTGTTTTCAGCCCCGAGAACGAAAAATCCAACCCCTCAATCTTTGGATGTGGCAACCGGTAATTCACATGCTCTTTAAACCATTTCTGTTTCTCAATTGCTTCAAATTTTGAGCTATTTCTAGGCGAGTTCGAAGCGCGCAAAGGAGTCGTATTCAAGATACGGCGACTGCGCACTAGAGAATTCAACGACGAAATAGCCGAAATTTGTGCAATTGAAGGGCCTCCTGGGTATGGCAACCCCAGTATCTTCGCCACTTTATCAAAACATTCGCCCACCGCATCGTCCCTCGTCGTCCCAATAATCTCAAACTGATTGTGCGCCGGCATATAGATAATCTGCGTATGTCCGCCCGACACCACCAGCGCCAACAGCGGAAACTCCGGCACCTCCCCGCTGCGCCCATGCCGAGTAAAAATCGTATCGCCAGCCGATTCGGTATTTAGCCAACTCGCATAGATATGACTCTTCAAATGATGCACCGCATACAACGGCTTCTCCCACAAGATCGCCAGCATCCTCGCCGTCAAAGTCCCAATCAAAAGCGATCCGAGCAACCCTGGCGCATATGTTACCGCAATCACATCAATATCATCTTTTGTCAAGTTAGCATCTCTCAGAGCCTTATGCACGACCGGCAAGATCACCTCTAGATGCGACCGCGCCGCCACTTCTGGGATCACTCCGCCATATTCCGCAAAAATATCAATCTGCGACACTACCACATTGCTCAAAATCTTCACCCCGTCTTCTACCACTGCCGCCGCTGTTTCGTCACACGAGCTCTCAATCGCCAATATCTTCATTTTTCTATCATACCACATTTATCTATTTTTTCCACCTTGCTTTTTCTTGTTCTCCTAGATACAATATACTCAAGCAAATTCATCAACTTTGGAGTTAATCATTATGGAAAACAACCCCCAAAACCAATCCCATTCATCGCCAAACCAACCGTCTCCGAATGGATCTCAGAATCAGACTTTCTCAACTCCTGGCGGCCAGCCTCCTTATGCTCCCTATAACAACATCAAATCTTCCACTACCGCCGGCATCCTCGGTATCTTTCTCGGTGCCTTCGGCGCGCACAACTGGTACCTCGGCGAAAGAAACAAGGGAACGATTCACATTTGTCTTTTTGCTGGCAGCATCATTGGCCTCATTCTTGGCGCCATTCTTTTCTCCCTCGCCTTCTATGCTCCCATTATTAGCATCCTCGGCGCCCTTATCGTCTTTATTGCTTACTGCTGCCTCATTGGCAACGCCATTTGGGGCTTCATCGAGGGGATCATCATCCTTGCCCAAGGTGATGCCGCTCTCGCCGCCAAAGGTTACACCGTCGCCACTCCTATTTACTCCCAGCCTTACCAGCCGAACCCTTACCAGCCTAACTCATACCCTCAATATCAGCAGCCTCAGCCGACCCCACTTTCCCAGCCGTCTCAATCCGTAGGGAATTCATCCCCAGTCCAATCCCCTGATCACGACTCAAACCACCCCAAACCCAAACCTCAGCACCCCTCAAAGTCCTCAAGCTCTTCCAAATCCACCCCTAAGAATTCCTAAAACCTCCAAGGAAGCCTCTAAAGACGCTGCCGCTGCCGCAGCGTCTTTTTTGCGACTTTTATATCCTCGAACTCATGCGGTCCATCCGCTCGCAAGATCGTTTTCTCATGCCCCTTACCCAGGATCAAAACCACATCACCTTTCTTCGCCATCCCGATCGCCTTGCTGATCGCTTTCTCCCGATCTAGCTCGACGAACAAATCCTTGTCCCGCACCTTACCGACCTTTTCCGCCCCTCTGACAAACATCTCTGCAATCTCTACCGGATCCTCATCTCGCGAATCATCTTCCGTAATGATCACTATGTCGCTATTTTTGCCCAAAATCTCTCCACGCGGCTCACGCGTCGACGGATCACGTCTCCCCGCCCCGCCATGCACCGCTATAATCCTCCCTCTTCTGGGCGTCGCCGTATCACTTCTTTCCATGCTCGCAAACACTTTTTCCAAAGCATCCGGCTGATGCGCATAGTCCACAATCACCTCAAAATCTTGCCCCTCGTTAATCCGATTCATCCGCCCCTCGACCGCTTCTAGCGCCGCAATTCCTTTTTCTATCTCTTTATCTCCCAGCCCCACTCTTCGTCCCACGCACACCGCCGCCAGGGAATTATAGACATTGAACCTTCCCGGAATCTGCGTTTCTATCGTCATCCCGTCGCATGTATATTTCACCCCAGTTGTCTTGAGCTTTATATCCGTCGCTCGCATCTCCCCGTTTTCGATACCATATGTCGTCACCCTTTCACAATCCCCCGTCGTTTTATCCGATCGTCCAACCTTCCCATTTTTAGCCACCGCCTCAGCAAACCATTTCCAACTCTCATCATCCGCATTCACTACCCCATATTTTGCCCGTTCAAACAACTTCATCTTTGCCTTCCGATATTTTTCCATCGTCTTATGATAATCGAGATGTTCATGTGTCAAATTTGTAAATACCGCAATCTCGACCGGCACTCCCCAGATCCTCGACTGGCTCAGCGCGTGCGAAGTCGTTTCGAGCACTAGAAACTCCGCCCCCGCCTCATAAATCGCCCTCATCCTCTCGTTTAGAACCCCTACTCGTTCCGTCGTCATATGCTCAAATTGTTGGTGAAGCACTGTTGCGTCCAATGTCGCGCCCAACGCGTCATCGCCGGTCGTCGCCGATATCTCGGAGCTAAACTCCTGGTCTTGCTCAGAGGACGTTTTATCCAAGGAAGCACTACTGGTCGGCGCAGATATCTCGGAGCTAGTTCTAGGCGAATTCGAGCAGCGGACTGAGCTGGACCTACGGTCTTGCTCAGAGGGCATTTTATCCGAGGAAGCAGGAGTAGCGGAACGAGCCGTACTTAAAGTACGGTGAGTGAGCAACGCATCTGCTGACGACGGAGAAAGCGTATTCTGAGCAAGACCGACCCCGCCCCAGCCAACTGTCGTAAGCAACCCCGCCTTCCTCCCCGCCTCGTTTAACATTTTCCAAATCATGAAACAAGTTGTCGTTTTTCCATTCGTCCCCGTCACGGCGATCACGCGCATCTTCTTACCCGGAAAATCATTTTTCGTCGCTGCCACTACCGCCTGCGCAAAATGCACCGGCTTCACCAAAGTATTATAAAAGGGAGCTTTCTCCACCGCACTCTTCAAACTCATACGTTTATTATACCATCCATTCACCACCAATCATCTTTTCCGCCCGCGTCACCTTCCCGTGGCGCCCTTTTCGCATGCCCCACACCCTACGCTAATAGCTTCGCCGTCCCCGATTCCTTCGCTAGTGCCTTATCAAACGTCCACAGCGGCTCTGCCTCGTTTAGCTCCGTATAAACCGCTAAGCAACAGTCATTAAACGATAATTTTGGGTACTTCAAATACATCGGAAAAACTTTATCAAACAGCGCCTTATTATAATTCAAATCTGGATAGTCCAGAACCCTTTGCAACATCTCTACAATGTCCTTACGACTATTTTCCTTCTGCAAAACGTACACCGCCTCCGTCACCGCCAAATCCGCAACCTCATATGTCACCCCCCTCCGTAAAAACAAATCCACAATCTTCATGCACTGCTCTGGTACGTCCCTTAATGCCAACCGCAAAATAATATTCGTATCTAATGATTCGCAAGTCCTAAACCCCATATTTCTCCTCAAAGTACGCTCTCGTTTCTGGTAAATTATCAATGTATTCACGATATTGACTTGCTGTCCACCCAGCCGTTTTTTCCGCAAATTCTCTCTGTTCCAACGTCATCCGCGCTTCGCGTTTCGACTTCAATTCATCGAGCTCTCGTGATAACCGCTTGATTTTTTCCTCTTTCGATTCTGCCTTTTTCACGATAATTTCCGGCCCATTAAACCGAAAAACTATCTTATCGCCTGCCACTAGACCTAAAGCCTGACGGAGCTGTTTTGGCACAGTGAACTGATTCGCACTCGACATTGTCGCTTCAACTTCCATTGTTTTTCCTTTGTGTTAATTCTCTTACTTTAAGTATATCACACTACTTTGAACTTTACAATCCACTTTGTATTAAAAACCACAAAGCAATTACCGACTTCAAAGTAAATGTCATCCACAAAGTGATCCAACCCCATCCCAATCACCAAATCGTCATCACAAACTAACCATAACTAGCACTCATGTATTGACAGTGCTAACTTTCTGCGCTATCATGGAATCACGAAAGGAGAAATATGGAACTAAAACCTTTAGCTGACCGCGTTATCGCCGTCAAAGAACAAGCTCTGGAGACCACTAAATCCGGCATTCTGCTCGGGGAAGCCAAAGAAGCTCCCGCCTATGCCGTTGTCGAGTCCGTCGGTCCCGATGTCAAGACCGTCAAAAAGGGCGACAAAATCATTTACAAGAACTATTCTACTACCGACGTCAAGCTCGACGACAAAGAATACATTATCCTCAAAGAGGAAGACGTCCTCGCCACCCTCTAGCCCAACTTATCAACCTTCTGGCATAGAAATTTTTTGCCAGAAGCGCACATTAATTATTGTTTATTTGGCAACTAATTAGGAGTAACTATGGCAAAAAAGATTTTCTATACTAACGAAGCCCGCAACAAAGTCTTAAGCGGCGCTAAACAGCTCTACGATGCCGTCAAAGTCACCTTCGGTCCGAAAGGCCAAAACGTCGTCATCGAAAAATCCTATGGCGGCCCGACTATCACTCATGACGGCGTCACCGTCGCCGAAGCTGTTGACCTCGGCGCGACCGAAGACAACCTCGGCGAACAGATCGGTGCCAAACTCATCAAATCCGCCGCTCAGAAGCTCAACAAAGTCGCCGGCGACGGCACCACGACCGTCACGGTTCTCACCTATAATATCTTAAACGAAGCCAACAAGCTCATTGCCGCCGGCGTGAACCCCATGGAACTTCGCAAAGGCATCGAAGAAGCCGGCGCCGAAATCGTCAAAGGTATCGAAAAATCCGCCGAACAAATCGAAGGTGACGACAAAAAAGTCGCTGAAGTCGCTTCTATTTCTGCTGGCGACAAAGAGATCGGCGAGCTCATTGCCGGCGTCATCAGCAAAATCGGCAAAGATGGCGTCGTTACCGTCGAACAAGGCCAAGGCCTCGAAATGGAACAAGAAATCGTCGAAGGTTTCACTTACGACAAAGGTTATTCTTCACCATTCTTCGTTACTGATGTCAACCGCCAAGAAGCTGTTTTTGATAAGCCTCTTGTCCTCCTCACCGACAAAAAAATCGGTAGCGCGAACGAACTCATCCCGATCCTCGAACAATGTGCTCAAGCTGGCAAAAAAGACCTTGTCATCATCGCCGAAGAAGTCGAAGGCGAAGCCCTCTCTGTCCTCGTCCTTAATAAGCTCAAAGGTGTCTTTAATACTCTCGTTCTCAAAGCTCCTTCCTTCGGCGATCGCCGTAAAGAAATCATGGAAGACATCGCTATCTTGACCGATGCCACCGTCGTTTCTAGCGACAAAGGCATGAAGCTCGAAGAAGTCGGCATGGAAGTTCTCGGCTCTTGCGGCAAAGTTATCGCCACCAAAGACGAAACCACCATTATTAAAGGTGCTGGCGACAAATCCGCCGTCCAGAGCCGCATCGACCTCATCCAGTCCCAGGCTAAATTAGCTAAATCTGACTACGAGCGCGAAGAGCTCGAAAAACGTGCTGCCGCCCTCCTCGGCAAAGTCGCCGTCATCAAAGTCGGTGGCGCCTCCGAAGCCGAAATCGACGAGAAAAAGTTCCGCGTCGACGATGCTGTCGCCGCAACGAAAGCCGCTCTCGCTGAAGGTATCGTTACTGGCGGCGGAGTCACCCTCGTAAATCTCGCTGGCAGCCTCAAGGCCGACAA
>CAYXZG010000023.1:0-14240 GCA_964469535.1 uncultured Candidatus Saccharibacteria bacterium | reverse complement strand
TGTCAGCACGAAGCTCATCGAGCGCAACACAACCATCCCAACCAGCAAATCCGAAATCTTCTCGACCGCTGCCGATAATCAGCCTCAGGTCGAGATTCACGTCCTCCAGGGTGAGCGCGAAATGGCCGCCGACAACAAATCTCTCGGTCGTTTCATTCTTGACGGTATCGCCCCAGCCCCTCGTGGTGTTCCACAGATCGAAGTTACCTTTAATCTCGACGCGAACGGTATTTTGAACGTTACTGCGAAAGACAAGGGAACTGGCAAAGAGCAATCTATCACGATCCAAAACTCCGGCAATATGAGCAAAGAAGATATCGAAAAAGCTCAAAAAGAAGCCGAGGCTCACGCCGAAGAAGACAAGAAAAAGCGCGAATCGATCGATGCGAAGAACTTGCTTGAGAACAAAATCTACCAAGCCGAAAAAATGCCTGACGAGTTCAAGGATAAAATCTCCGAAGACGACGCGAAAGCTATTAAGGACGCCGTCGAAACCGCCAAGAAAGTCCTGAACGATGCCGATGCTGATAAAGAGAAGTTTGAAGCCGCCGTTAAGGAGCTTGATAACGTCCTCATGCCGATCGGTGCGAAGATGTACCAAAACACTTCGACTGACACCAATTCCGGCTCTGCCTCCGGCGCTAGCGACTCGAAGACTGACGATTCTGACGCCGTTGAAGGTGAAGTTGTCGACAAGGAGTAATCCCTAGATTTAGGGTGACAATAAGCCTAGAACAGATAAATCCCCCCGACTTATGCCAGGGGGATTTTAGGATTCGCTTAGACTTTGGTAGCGCACCTCACGGCCCAGTCGCTTGCCGCTATGGCGTATGCTGCGTACGGGTCGATCACCATCGGCAATTCGCCGAAATGTCTTGACCAGTCCAAATTTGCCAATCGGGGGGGGGTCATTACGACGGCTTGTATATCTCGCCGTCTGGCGCTCATCTGGAGCGCCCGCCACAATCCCTCGAAGGCCTGCGGCCAGGCGGAGTCACCTTCGTCTATCAGCGCGATCTTACGCGCCTCGCTCATGATCATTCTTACATCTTCCGGGTCAAAATCGCAGCGCTCGATGCCCTCCCCGTCGAGCCTCTTGAGGGATAGCCCCATCTCGGGCGGGCAGTACGGAAGCTGGAACACGCCCACTCGGCTCAGCCCGGCTTTCCGGCAGATATTGCCCACCGCCGTGCACATCCGCAGGACACTCGGCGCCTTGCCAGAAAAATCTCCGTCGCCGCCGTGCGTCGCGTTCCAGATCTCGTCGAGCAGAATCTCTGCTTCGTCGTCGAGCGCCATCAGCATCCGCTCCTCTGCCGCGACGAAAGCCGCTGGCGGCGGTACTTTGCCAGTCGTCAGTGCCTCGCGAAATGCCCACGTCCGTCCACCCACGGTTGTGAGGGAAACTCTCTCGGCCAGATCGTCATAGTCTTTCCGCGACACAAAGTTATTCGAGATCCTTCGTGCCACCTCCCCCGCGTAGTCCAGGTTGCTTCCCAGTGCCAGGATTGCCACATCCTGTTTTCTCACGTCTTCACGTCTCCTTTCAAAGTGCTTCTATTTTGGACTCAAAATCACGACTACCATCTCTCGATATAGCCATATCCTTCAATTGTAGCACACATTCCTATTTTTGTCAATCCTAAAACTGTTACCTCTATGATTTGTCGATTCGCTATATCTCGTGTATAATAAGCTTATGATTACTTTCCGTGGCTCCCGTTCCGAATATGGCGCCTTTCTCGCTAAGCGTCTTCGTGCAAACGGTCATGATTTTTATACTCACGCCAACATGGAGACCCTCCGCCGCCAGCTCAAAATCTATCAGAAATTTTATCCTGAGCTAATCGAAGAAATTTCCGCTACCGCCGCAGCGCTTAACCTTGATCTTGACTTACTCCTCTACGAAGAAATCGCTGCTGCCGTCGACCAGCAACGCCGCCGGGTCAACCCTCACACCCACGGCTGCACTATCTTCGCCATCCGTGAGAATGGTCAAACTTTCGTCGGCCGCAACTACGATTGGCTCCCTGGAGCACGAGAATTTTTTGAAAGCTACTCTCTATCGATCTCTGGCGCGAACAAATATTTTGCCTTCTCCGACGAGAGCGTTTGGCGCCGTCACACCGGCAAGAACAGCCGCAAACCCTATTTTGAGGATGCGATTAACGAGCACGGGCTCTATATCGGCCTCACCTATGCTCATATCGGTAAGTGGAATTACGGCTTGAAACCAGCGCACATCATGCGTTACGTTGCCGAAAAATGCCAAACCACCCGCCAGGCCCTCAACGCTTTCTCTCGTATCCCGAGTTCCATCCCGAAAAACTATCTTATCGCCGATCGTTCTGGCGATATTGCTGTCGTCGAGCACGCTGCGAAGACCTACGCCATTGTCCGTCCCGGCCCTAATGGTGTCCTGGTGAAGACGAACCATTGTCTTTCGCCCGAATTGCAGCGTTTCGACCGCATCCTCAAGGACAATCCGACCGCAACCTCGTTCGTCCGTGCCTCCGAAGCTGCCTGGCTGATCTCGTGTCAGCTCCCCGGTTTTCAATACACCGACCTCTGGCGTATCCTCCGTCAGTCCCATTACGTCTACAACGTAGAAACTATCTGGTCGCTCGCCCTCGAACTCTCGTCTGGGCGCTATGATCTCTATTACGACACCGCCATGGGCCAAAAATGTCAAAAATTCTCCTTCTAGCCTCCGCACGACCCTTCTGTCATCAGTGTGGCCCTCCTAGCTCCCGTGCGACTTTTTCAGAATTTTTCCGCTTTATTCATCGGCGCCGACCGTTTTCCGCAAGTTATCGAAACCGATTTTCGCTAAAACCCTCTCTATCTATTGACTTTTCTAATAATCTATGCTAATATAGAAAGATAAGGCAGGTTTTCCCGTCTTCGTTGTTTTTGATTTTTAGAAAACGGTAGAAATCTTCTGTCAAACTAAGAGGAGGTGTCTCGATTGCTGTTTAGCAATTATCGCATCAACATTCGTCCGCGCGAAACCCCCGAAGGTAGTTTTAACGGCGCCATCATGGGAGAATTTGAGGCCGGATCGCGACGGTTTTATCTCTCCGTTTCGCGCAAAAGCGGCAAATTCATCATGGGCAATCGTTCTGATCTGGCCCTCATTCATGGCGGCTCTCGACCCGACGCGCATGTCTGGCGCATCGACAAGCGTAAACGCGAATCTACCCCCTACCTCATTTTGTCCTCGCGTCGGACTGACCGATGTCTCGGCGCCTATCAGAGTCGCATTCTCGCTCCTGAGTCGCAGACGATCCAGTTGGTCGATTATGCGACTTCGCCCCGCTACTCTACTGCCCCCGTTTGGCAAGTTGTCTTTCTTGAAGCCGCCCCTGGCGACATCTTCGCTGTCAGTAACATCTCGTTGACTCGTGGTGTCAAGACTCATCGGTTGCGTTTTTATATCGTGGACACTTTTCAGGTCAAAATGGTTGAGCCTGAGAATGACTCCGTCCTCGGCGCATATCAAAAAACTATCGCCGCTATGCGCAAAGCTCAACGCCACTACACCGAGCAAGACGTCAAGGCTCCGTGGGCTAACGTTCTCACGCCCATCACCCCTCCAATTCACCTTTTCTAAAACATTGCCGGCCCCGACCTCACGGTCGGGGCCTCGTTTCTCTTAGAGTATGCTATAATGAGAAAAAGGAGTTGATATGGAAAAACTTTTCCTCGTTACTAATCCGGGCTCGTCTTCTCGTAAGTATGCCCTCTATCGCGGCGCCGATGCGCTCTGTAATTTACATTTTGAACTGGAAGGGAAAGACGTCGTTTGTACGCTCAAAACTCCCGATGGCCAAAAGAAAAAACTCAGTGATGGTTTCAAAAAACTTACCGATACCGTTAAATATGTCCAGGATATCTTGACCGCGGAAGGCTATCTTAGCAAAAATACTCAGCTGGATGCTATTTTAGCGCGGGTCGCTTCGACCGGTGATTTTTTCACCGAAGATCACATCGTTGACGATGAATGTTTGAAGCGTCTTGACGCCGCCAAGAAGCGCGCCCCTCTCCATGTTCCGGTCGTTGCCGCCGAAATCGAGGAATGTGTCAAGGAGTTCAAGGGCACCCCAGTCATCACAATCAGCGATTCTGGTTTCCATAACACCCGCGACGCCGCCCATACCTATTACGCTATTGACCCCGAGCTCGCCGATAAAGCCGAGATTAAGCGCTATGGTTATCACGGCCTCAGCATGGGTTCGATCGCGCATTATCTGAAGGAACATAATCTTCTTGCCGAAAAAGTCGTCGCTTGCCACCTCGGCTCGGGCAGCTCGCTGACCGCAATGTTGAATGGCGAGTCTTTCGATACGACCATGGGCTATACGCCGCTCGAAGGTGTCATGATGGCGACCCGTTGTGGCGATATTGATGCTACTGCCGCAATCGCGCTTGGTCGTGAACTCGGCCTCGAAGGCGAAAAACTTGAAGAATATCTGAATAAACAGTGCGGTTTGAAGGGCGTCTCTGGCGAAACTGACGACATGCGCGAAGTATTGAGCCTCCGCGCCGACGGTGATGTTCGCGCGAAACTGGCCTATGACATGTTTATTTACCGCATCCAGCGTGCTATTGGCCAGATGGCTGCCAGCCTCCAGGGGATCGATGCTCTCGTTTTCACCGCTACGATCGGCGAGCGCAATTCTGAGATTCGCCGCGATATCGTTGCTGGCCTTGGCTATCTCGGCTTCAAGATCAATGATACTAAGAACGACGATGGCCTAGGCGAAAACACACATTGTCTCATCTCCGCTAGCAGCTCGAAGCCTATCTATGTCATCCAGACCGACGAGACCGGCGAAATGATCCGTCGTGCTCTCGCCCTGCTCGAAAAATAATGCTCCAGGCCCCCGAAATAATCCCCGGAAGCTAATATTCATAGAGCATTCAGTCTAAGCTTATGAACGATCAGGTTACCAAATCGGAAACCTCCGAACTCCTTCGCCTCGCCGAGTCCGTACTCGGCGTCGCGGGGGATTTTGTGGAGTTGGGCTGCTATCGTGGCGACACTTCTGTTCTCCTTGCTAAACTTCTCCAGCAATCCTGTGGAAAACCTGTGGAAAACTACTTACAAATCTGTGGAAATCTTGTGGAAAAAAGGCAAGAAATTGTGGATAATTCCTCAAAAACCGTGGAAAACTCCCAGAAGCACCTCTGGATTTATGATTCTTTCGCTGGTTTACCAGAAAAAACGCCCGAGGATGCCTCCGGCGCTGGCGCTAATTTCCAGAAAGGGGAATTATCCGTCACCAAGCGTGAAGTTATTGACAAAATCCGCAAACATGGTTTAAAGAATGTCATTATTAAAAAAGCCTGGTTTAACCAGCTCGCACCGAAAGACCTCCCCGACAAAATTGCTTTTGCCTTTTGCGACGGCGATCTCTATTCCTCGATCAAGACTAGCCTGAAATTAGTTCTTCCACGTCTCTCGAAACAGGGAATCATCGTCGTCCATGATTATAATAATCCCGAGCTCCCCGGTTCTACTCGTGCTGTCGACGAATTTTTGCGCAGTCATCCCGAGTTCCGTCTCCAAGTTCGCTACACGCTAGCCATCCTTACAAAACCCTCTAGCACTCGGACCTAAAGTATGCTAAAATAATCCCCAGGTAGTGGTGACAGTTCTTTGTAAAATTTGGGAGAAAGGAAGACGGGTTTATGATTCTCAGATTTCGTTTGTTAAACAAAACGTTTTTTGAAATAGAAATTACCGCTTCACCTAAGAAGCGGTAAAAACAAACCTTGCAATCCTATTCTAGCAAACTTTCTAACTAACGTCAAGACTTCTTCAAAGTCTAGCCCGCCCCAATTCGGGTTCAGCGGACTCTAGGACCACTACCGCCCCACGCGCGAAAAGGACAAATACTATGGCAAAACGAGATTATTATGAAATATTAGGCGTTTCACGCAACGCTTCCGATGACGAAATCAAAAAAGCTTATCGCAAGCTCGCCATCAAATATCATCCTGACAAAAACCCCGGTGACAAGGAAGCCGAGGAGAAATTCAAAGAAGTTTCCGAGGCTCATGAAGTCCTTTCGGACAAGCAAAAGCGTGCTCGCTATGATCAGTTCGGTCATGCCGGCGTCGGCGGTGCTGGCTCTACCTCTGGAAATCCTTTCGGTCAGAGCGGCAATTTCAATTTCAACGGCCAGAACTTCAATTTCGACTTCGGCGGTGGCGGCGGTCTCGACGATATCCTCGGCTCGATTTTCGGCTTTGGCGGCGGCCAACGTCGCCCGGCTCGCGGTGCCGACTATCGGACCACCGTTGTTTTGAGTTTTGAAGAGGCCGTTTTTGGCACGACCAAGGTCGTCTCCGCCGATGGTAAGGATCTTAAAGTCAAAATCCCCGCTGGCATCGACGACGGTATGTCGATCCGTCTCAGCGGCAAAGGTGGCACCGCCCCGAAAGGCGGCACGCGTGGTGACCTCTATGTTTTTGTCCGTGTGAAGCCGCATAAGCATCTTACGCGCGAGGGCAGCATTATCCTTTCCGAAAAAGTCGTCTCGATGGTCGACGCCGCCCTCGGCACCGAAGTTGACGTCGAGACTGTCGACGGTAATGTTCGCATGAAAGTCCCCGCCGGCACACAATCCGGCACCCCCTTCAAGCTCTCTGGTCACGGCGTCCCGCTTATGCGCAGCGACGGCGACCGCGGCCCGCACATCGTCACCATCATTGTCGAAACCCCGAAAAATCTCAGCAAGCGCCAGCGCGAACTTCTCGAAGAGTTCCGTAACCCGAAGAACAAAAAGCACGGTTTCTGGGGCTAATTTCAGAAAACCCCCAAGAAAAATCCCCCGACCGTCTGGTCGAGGGATTTCTAAAGTTCACCTTCCGGCTAAAATACGAATTCTTCGCCCAGGATCTTCTGGATCAGCCTGCGCTGGATATTTTCCGTCGTCGCCGGATCGCTCGTATCCGAATCAAACTCGACGACCGGCTGGAGCAGCTCCACGTCCTTCAAGCTTATGGTGCTGATTTCGAGGATGTTATCCTGATGCTGCGCGTGCAGTTTATCAGCAACCATGCGCCCCTCGAAGTATGCCCGATCTTTAGTGAAGGCATACGACGTCGCGTCGTTATTCATGCCGCCGTTCGATCCTCGAAAAATGCGCAGACAGGTCTTCCAGGCTCTCCGCATCGCCGGCATTTCGCCCAATTTAACTATCCGGATTTTCTCATAGAGAATCGGCGCCGCCTCTGCGAAAGTCAGCCCGTTTCTCGCCATCTCTATCGCCAAGATATAGAATGGCAGCTGCTGTTTCTGGGTCTTGTCCCCGAGCATCAAGTGCGTGTGGTAGTCGGTCAGCGCAGCGTGTCCTTCGTAGAGCGTTTCGTCAGCCGGCTTCAGCGTCCCGCTACCCAGTAGGGGCAGCACGCGCGCCGCGCGCTCAGAATCCTGCCAGTGGCAGAGCACCTCGTGTCCGCACAGTTCGACCAGTTTCAGGCCGCTAACCTTTCGGCTTTCAGGAATGAACACCCCGCTGCCTTTCGACGATTTGTCGCGCACGTCAATCGAGGTCGCGATCTCGTCGATCCGCACCGGCCGTGTTCTGGCGATTCCGCACTGCTCCGCTGTCCAGATGAAGTATTCGCGGATCTCATCCGCACGAAACTCCAGATCTTTCAGCTCTCGCCGCACGCGCTTTTTCTGGGTATCATCTTGCTGGATTTTACCCGTGCCGTCAGCCAGCTGCCGCGCATAGTCGTACGCCGCTGCGACCGTTTCGGTTTCCGGCGTGCCATAGATATCTCGGATGATCGCTGCGCTCTTGGCCTCCTGCTTTTTCAGGACATTCGCCGCCAGCGACACCGAGAGTTGGGCTTCGCGATAGCGTTGGCATACCAGCTCGTACAGCGTTTTTCCGACCTCGTCAGCTGCCATAGTTTGAGCTGCCGATAACAGATGGGGACGCAAACTCATCAGAGCGTCTTCTTTCTTCGCCACGCTCGCGAGCAGCTTCTCGTCATAGCGAAAAAGCGGATTCGTCCACTTGCCGCGCTTGGCCAGCTCGGTCCATTTCTTCTCTTCCTCTTTGGCATTTACCGGTGTCAGCATTTCGACAATGTTGATATCTTGGACAATCTTGCCCAGTGTCTCGAGGACTTTCCTCAGCGCCGGAGAGTAATACTCCGGCAGCCGGCTCAGCGGTAACTTTTCGGCCATATCTCGGACCACTCCTTTTCGTATTTTCGCCTTGTTAAGGATTCAGCGGCCATCTCTGACCACATACTCTCATTATAGCACACATGACCGAAAAAGTCAATAGAAATATTGACTTATGTCAAAAACTGTGCTAATATAGAGACAAACCAAGTCATTTGGATTGTTTTTGTATGAGTAAAACCAATCAAAACCAAGGTCAGGACCTCAGCCATGACCAAAACCCTAGCGCTAGCCGCCCCGTCATCGGGCCTTCGGCCTATATTTCTGTTGCTGGGCGTGAACGTGTTCCAGTCAAAATCGACACTGGCGCCGAAGCTTCTTCGATTTGGGCGTCCAAAATCCGCGTCGACAAAGACGGTGTCCTGAAATTTTGTCTTTTTGGTGAAAGTAGCCCTTTCTATACCGGCAAGGTGATCAAGCGCACTAATTTTCAAGTTCTCGTGGTTCGTAGCGCCATGGGTCACGAACAAATCCGCTATCGCGTTCATCTTCCGATCACGATTAAGGGTCGCAAAATCCGTGTACTCTTTTCACTCGCCGACCGCAGTCGCAATAGCTTTCCGATCCTAATTGGCCGTCGCACTCTTCAGGGGAAATTCATCGTCGACGTCTCTTTGCCTGACGTCCCCTACGAAAAAAAGCCAAAGCCTCCCCTCGACCTAGAGCAATTCCAAGCCGACCCCTACGTTTTCCACCAAAAGTACGTCAAAAACTACAAAGTTTCCAAGTAATCTACATACGCTATGACTGCCTTCGTCGCTGTTTCGTCGCCTGTCGGATAATATAGTGACGGCGCAGCGTTGATTTCAATCACTTGGTCACCGTAAAAATCAATTCCGATCACCGGCAACTCCGCCGTTCTTGCGATTTTTTCCGCTAATTTGCGCATCTCGTCAGATGTCTGCGCCGATCGGTCTTCGACCGTGCCGCCCTGTCCGAGATTACAGCTCGCTACGACCCTCACGCACTCGCCCTTCTTCGGCACTTCCCGCTTCCTCTCCCCGAGGTAATTCATTGCTGCAGTCTCATCGACGTATGCCAGATCGCCTTGATACGCCTTTGTGCGGATTGTTGCGTTTTCTATCTGGATCAGTTCTTCGAGGCTATGCTCACCGTCGCCCGTCACCCGCGCCGGGATCCTTGCAATTGCTTCGACGAACTTATATCCAATACAGATTACCCTCAGCTCCAGCGCATTCGGATCAAGCTGCGGCTGCGCTACCGCCATTCCCATCAAGGTCGAATTCTCTTCGGCTGAGCGAATCGCCTGTTCAACTTTCTCGGCCGTGTCGATTTCCGCCGTCACCCCTAACCCGTGTGCCCCGTCGATTGGTTTGATCACGATTTTTCCGTACTTGGCGATCAATTTTTCCGCGTCCGCGACCGTCCGCACCGCCACCGTCTCTGGTTGCGGCACTCCGATCGATTCGAGCAGCGCGTAGCTCATCATCTTATTGTCCGCCAGCCTCAGCGCAAACACATTCGTTGTCGGCGGCGTACTCGAAGCGACTCTGATCTGTTTTCCGTCTGGCCGTGTCAAAATTAGGTTATTCAACGACTCCCGGCAGAGCTTCTCTGCCCTCCATCCTCGTTCCTTCAGTATCTTCCTCAGCGCCCGCATCGACATTGGTATTTCGTTTTCCAGTATCGTGTAGTAGTCAATCATACCCTTTATTGTATCATATTCCTCTGACTATTTCTCCTGCCCGCTCGCCATATTGCTAGATTTATCTCCAGGCTAGGAAAACTATTGACAAAACGCTTAAGGTGTGATACAATAGAGGTATGAAACTTGCTATTTTATCGAACGGCAATGCGAATTATTCTACGAAGCGCCTTGTCGAGGAAGCCGAGAAGCGTGGTCACGATGTCCGCGTCGTTAAGTATAAGAACTGTTATCTTTCACTTGACGAGAAACATCCGGACGTCTATTACCATGGCAAAAACCTCCCGGCTTATGATGCGATTATTCCGCGCATTTCGAACAACATGACTCGCTACGGCTGCGCCGTCGTTCGCCAGTTCGAAATGCGCGGCGGCTGGACCGCTTCGAGCTCGATCGCGATTACGCGTGCACGCGACAAATTGCGCTCCCAGCAAATCCTCACTAAAGCCGGTATTGATACGCCGAAGACTCTCGTCTCGCGTAACACTGCCGACATTGATGACCTTTTGGAACAAATCGGCCTCCCAGTCATTATTAAGCTCGCTACCGGCACGCACGGTAATGGCGTCGTTCTTGCTGATACGAAAAAAGCTGCTAAATCCGCTCTCCAGGCTTTCTACCTCTATAATGAAGACGGCACCAACATTCTCCTTCAGGAGTATATTAAAGAATCCGCCGGTACGGACATCCGTGCTTTTGTGGTTGGCTCGCGTGTCGTCGCCAGTATGAAACGTCAGTCTCTCGATGATGACTTTCGTAGCAACCTTCATAAAGGCGGCGAAGGTACGATCGTAAAACTTACTTCCGAAGAAAACCATATCGCCGTCAAAGCCGCGAAGGCGATGGGCCTTCATATCGCCGGCGTCGACCTCATGCGCTCCTCCCGTGGTCCGCTCGTTCTCGAAGTCAATGCTTCTCCTGGCTTTGGTATCGAACGCATCACTGGCCGCAACGTCGCTGCGAAGATTATCGAATACGTCGAGCGCAACGCTCCGCGTCGCCAGTCGAAAGACCGGGTCGGCGCTTAGCGCATTTCGCTATTGCTTTTTCCGACATTATTTGCTAAAATAACACCAAAATCAGCTAAAACAAACACTCAAAGAAAGAAAAACAACATGGCAAGACGTAGAACTAAACATTTAGCCCTGATCGCATTCATCCTTGCGATCGGTGTAGCAACTCCTAGCGTACTCGCTCTCTTGATTGAAGAGAACGGCGTTCGCGCAGCCACAGGGACGGATTCTAATACTGGCGGCGATCAGGATACTCTTCTTGACGCCCCCGAAGATGCCATTCCTTCCGACGATCTCTCCATTGAGAACGCCGAGAATACCGAAAATGTCGAGAACACGGAGAATACTACTGAAGATAATACCACCGGCGGAGAAGCCGTCGAGGATTCTCCTCTCTCTGGCGAAGTTCATGTCGACACCGCAGAGCTCTTCACAAAGGCAATTGATTCCGCCGCTGTCTCGAAAATCACTCTCGACGCTGACATTGAGATGCCGAGCTATACTTGGCTGACTCGCGATCTCGAGATTGATCTCGGCGGCCATCGCCTCTCTTCGGCGAATGGTAACGGTGTCCTTCTCGCTTATGGCGGCGCAACTGTCATTACCGGCGCTGAAGGTAGCGCTGTCGAATCGACGAATGGCGGCGTCGCTATTTGGGTCTATGGGTCGTCTGATCCCGAAGTCACGAACGCTGCTATGTTGACGATCGACGAGCATGTTTCTATCGTGACGACTGATAGCGATAATCGCGCCTACGCGATCGCCTTCACGCCAGTCGGCGATAACAATAACGTCTCCTACGGCGCCAAAGTTGTCGTGAAAGGTACTCTGCGCGGCCATAATGGCATTACTATTCACGGTCAGATCAGCAACTATGACAATCCTGCTACGATCGTTATCGAAGATGGTGCGGAGATTATTGCTTCCGATTCCAGCGAC
The DNA here is from genome assembly GCA_964469535.1 of uncultured Candidatus Saccharibacteria bacterium. GTDB lineage: Bacteria > Patescibacteriota > Saccharimonadia > Saccharimonadales > Saccharimonadaceae > Nanosyncoccus. The sequence goes on along the minus strand of CAYXZG010000023.1, from coordinate 2,413 downwards.
GGCACGGCGATTTATGCTGCTGGTTATGGCGACTGGACGATAGGATCCGCCGATATCTCTGGTCCGCTTGCTCTCGGCGTCAAATCCGGTGATTTTCACTTCACGAACTCTCGCCTCACCTCGACCGCCGCGCACGTCGACAGCATTGATCAGAACGGCGATGGCATCGACGTTAGCGGCGCTACGATCCAGATCGAAAACAACGCTATTTACCCCGGCGCTGTGAATATTTTGATCGATGGCGGCACTTATACCAGCGAACATAGCCACGTCTTCTACGAATATGGTAATAATACCCCGACCGCTCGTACTGATGGCAGTGCGCTTGATAGCCTCAAGATCAATTCTGGCACTTTCCGCGCTGCCGCAGACATGTCAATCTTTAAAGATGTCAATCCCGCCGCCGTCACCCTTACCGCCGGAGAATATAACGTCCCGGTCGATGCGGCTTACCTCTCCAGCTCGCAAAAACTCGTCCAAAACGCCGACGGGACCTGGACCATCGCCGCTAATACTACTCCGACTAATCCTTCCGACCCCGATGATCCGAGCAGCCCTGGTAATCCGAGCGACCCCGATGATCCGTCGAAGCCCGATCAGAAGCCTGACGACCAAAAGCCCTCTACTCCCGATCAGAAGCCTGGTGCGAACAGCCCCGACACCGGTCATTATAGCCCGCAAGCCGTCGCTGCTGTGACTAGTACTGCTGCTGCCGTGATTGCTGGTTTTCTCGTCGCTACCGGTCTAATCATTCGCCATATCATCCGCCGTCGCCATCTCGAGGTCGACGAAATCGCCGAGATTTCTATCCTCGATCGTTCGAAGCGCTCCGGAAAAACCGCAAAACGCGCCAGCAAATCGACTAAGTCCTCAAAGTCCGCCAAATCTTCAAAGTCCTCGTTAAGCTCAAAGGGAACCAAATCCTCAAAGTCTGCCGCGAAAAGCACCTCTGGGAAGTCGACCGTCTCTCGCTCTGCCAAGCCAAAATCTGCTCGTAAGAAGTAATTCACTGTCGCGAGCTTCATGCCTCGGGCGGACCACTTTGAAGGCGATCCGCCTTCTGGCTTTCAGTATTTCTTCACTCCCGAATGCCTCATTTTGCGCCATAATCCCCCAGAAAAAGCAAAAAATCAGTCCAAAATCGTCGAAAAGTGCGCTTTCGACCCAACTTTTTCCACAAAATCACGAGAAAGTGCTTGACATTTTTTTTTTTTATTGCGTAAAATGGAAGTAGTTATCATTAAAATCATTGAGGAGAATATAATGAAGAAAAGTCAAGCATTGGCTGCTTTAGCGTTAGCGTTCGCGTTAGGCTTGGGTGTTGTTGCTCCAGTCGCTAATACGTATGCTTTGATCCGTACGGATGACGCGACCGCCGAACAGATTGAGGCTGCCGAGACTGACGCACAAACGGCTCTCAACGAAGTCGGCAAGCTCGAGAAATTCACCAACTACAAGAACCTCTATAATGCTCTTGAGGGTGATAATGGCCTGATTGCTGGTCTTAACAAGTCTGCAAAAAGCTTGCTCGATTGGTACAATGGCAATTTTGCCTTTGAGGAGAGCGAAAACGCTTTTGATAGCCTCAACTACCAAATTGCTTTAGCTGCGAAATATGCTAGCCCAGAATATCAATTGACCACCAACAGCGCGAAGGAAGATGGCCTTTATCATACTACTACGACCGACGGTGAAACCACCTATGACTATACCCTCGACGGTAAGTTCACTGTCGATGATGAAATGAAGACGATCACACAGTTCACTACGGCTAGCAGCCTTAAAGCCGCTTATGACAACGCAAAAGCTGTCTACGCGACTGCTCAAGGCAACATTGATACCCTGAAGACAAACTATGATTACGACGGCAAAACGATGGACGCTTCCAATAGCATCATTGCGCGTGCCATCGATAATTACGATGCCATCAAAGGCAACATTCAGAACTGGCTCAACATGGTCGAAGAAGCGTTCAATGATGGCAAGTACTACGACTTTGAAACAGCGCACGGTCTCGTTGCTCTTGGTGGGGATCCATTCGCAACTGTCAGCGCTCTTAAAGCCGACATTGCCGCTATTAGCCCAAATGCCAACGCTCAGCTAATCAACAGCGAAGGTTGGGTAGACAGCCCTGCCGACGGCATCCAAAAAGCGACTGACTATGGTCTAATCATCAACATTGCTCAAGCTTTACCAAAATACAACTACGTTGAAGCAGTTGTCGAAGCGGAAGCTAACGCAAAGAAAATTGTCACTGATGGCGCAAACAACGAAGTGCGCTATGCTACTGCTCAAGAATACATTGCCGCCCTTAACAGTGCAATCGACGCTTATGAGAATGGTAAAACCCCAGTCGAACCTGACACCCCAGATCAGCCAACTGATCCAACTCCTGTCGATTCTCTCAGCTACG